>CAMBZY010000126.1 GCA_945872325.1 Candidatus Kuenenia stuttgartensis
CTTTCAAATCTCGTGAACGGGCGTGCTGGCGAATCTCAGGGCTCACACCGTGTGCGGAATAAAGCAGGACAGAACCTATCGGAGCCTCTTCGATATGGTCGATAAAAATCGCTCCTCGGCGTTTGGCCCGAGCCACAACGTGATAGTTATGGACGATCTCATGATAGACGTAAACCGGTGGCCCAAAATGATTAAGAGCTATCTCGAGGCTCTCTATCGCCATGTTTACGCCTGCACAGAAACCGCGTGGATTGGCCAGATAGACTTTCATCGACACGTTCCAGGCTCCTCGAAATTGCTTGATTTCGGCCGATTAAAGCCGAGTCCATCCTGTATGTGTCCATATCTTAGACATTTCCCTAAGGAACGAACAGATGAAGACTCGTGGATTCTACCTCAGTGATCGCCCAATTTCCTAATCCGATCCGGATCGCCAAACCGTCGGATAAAGATCGCCAGAGTGGATTCCGCAACGGCTGGGTCGAATGCCGAAAGCTCTTCCTCAGACATATGTTCCAGAGGATAAAGCCCAAACCACTGGAGCCTCATCGGCCATTGATTTTTGACCGCTGCCTGATTAAAACGCTCCAAAACGCGAAGTGCCCAGGCGGCCCCCCAAGCGTCTCGAAATGGAAGCCAGAGGGCATGAAACGAATCGGGTTCCGAAGAAGCCGATTGCCGCTTCAAACGAACCGCTGGTAAGAGCACTGACATGGACATACACCAAGGCAAAATCAGCCAACTCTCGCCCCTCCAGACGGCCCGCCCATCAGGCTTCCAGATCAGGATCAGGTGGTAAACCAGGCCTGATCCCAATACCACTGACGATTTAAAGTGCTTTGTTGGTATATAGTTAGAGATGCCTGCGAAGATGACAAGTCCGAGAAACCAGTTCCAGGGAGAATCGAGCCGGAGTCGGTCTAGGATGTCAAATCGCTTGCTCAGGGCCATGCCTTCCAGCAGTGGCAACAGGCCGATCCCGATAAATAATCCACACAAAATGGCCCAGGCTTTTTCACCTGGTCGTCTCGCTCCAAGCACGCTGACCAGAGCTGCCAGGGTGGCCAAAAAGGCCAGATGGGTAAAAATGGCTTCACGTGGATGTCCTGGTATGAGCGTATCCGCCCGTGCTTGGCCAATTGCTGCAAGGATGGCCGCCAGCATCGCCCAAACGACAGACGGACGAAGCGATACTCCAGCTAGCGTCTGATATGCCAGCCCAAGATTGATTACCGCCAGCGTTAAAGTGATGCTAAGTATTGTGTGTACTGGTAGATCAATCGAAAACTGCCTGACCGTGATCAGCCCGGCAAGAATTTTCAGACCTGTGATCACGCCCAGGAATAGGCCGACGATGTTGGCAAAATTCAGCCACTTTTTAAAAGCATGCATGAATTTCTTTTCCGGTGTTCCAGGCTGGTCTGAACGATCACGATTGAGGCCATGATCGGTCACGGCTTTAAAGCTCCTCGAGAAATGGCGCCTGGGTCGGCAGCCACCCGTTCGGCAAAAATCGACATGTTTTTGATGGCAGGCCGAAGAGTTTTTACAATATCGTTGGCGCCTCGCAGAGTCGCGGTCGCTTCTGTATATAAACTGGCGTCAGTCAGGAGTTTCTGTATAGTTCCGTTGGTATTGAGCTGGCCATTGGAATCGCTGAGTGTTCGTGAGAGAAGCCCCAACTGGGCAGCGATCGCGTTCAGGCGCAGAAGGGCCTGGCCAAGGTTGGTCACAGGGGTTCGTTTCGGGTCACCACCAAGGTCCGCTGCCAGCGGCTTCAGGGCAACCATCACATCCTTGTCAAGCGATTCAGTCAAGGCATCGGCCCGCTTGATCACCGCTTGAATCCGGTTGCGAGCATCTTGATCAAACGTCTGATCAGCTCCTTCCAGAATACGCTTCAAGGAAGCAATTGATGGCTTGATATCGGCCTCGTTGTCTAAAACAATCTTGTCAGCCCGTTCGGCAAGCTGGCCCAACTTCTTGCCTGTCGTGCTCCAGGTATTGATGAAATCTTCCAGTAGTTCAGCTTTTTTCGTCAGGGCAGCGACTCCCTTTGCGGCATCTTCAATCGAGCTAAGTGTTTTACCTGCTTGATTTAAAGCCGTTGTCGCCAGACCGAGCGCCTCGTTCGGATCGGCGCTCACCTGACCCTGAATGATCATCGTGCGATCGGGATCATCAGAGAGTTGGACCGGCTCCGGATGCTTCTTGGATCCTGTCAGAATCTCGATCATCGTATCGCCGATCAAGGCTCTCTGGACCAGCGGAACGCTCTCTTGATTGAGCGAATATGGCAAGTCGATTCCAAGCGTGATCAAAACTCCCTCAGCTTCGTCCTTGGGTCGATCAGGCCGCTCATCGAACTCCACTTTGGTGACGGCCCCAATCCGAATCCCATTTTTTCGCACGGGAACACCGACGGCAACGCCTGGTGCGTTCACGAATTTGACCGTGATAAACCGTTGCTTGGCACCGATATGGAGGCCACCGCTGAACATGATCCCCAAGCCGATCAATCCAATTGAGGCCAGGATGACAAAAATGCCGATCCGGAATTCCAAAGCTCTGTCACTCATCCGATGAAACTCCTTTTATCTGGTATTGGCAATCGTTCATTGTTTGGGCCTGAATCAATATTTTGGAGGTCGTGCGGATACGATGTCATCCGCATCCATCGGCGCAACGACGGTGTCGATTTCGTCGGCCATCCGTGCCACATTCATTTCGCGAATCCGTTCGCCCGCTTCACCTCTGACAAATTGGCGAACTCGGGCGTCTGAATGATCCTCCATCGCATCGGGTGGGCCATTGTAGAGAATTTGAGATTCTCTGGGGCCGAGCCGGGTGATGGGGTAAAGCATTATCACGCGGTCGGCGCATTTGACCACAGTCCGCATTTCGTGGGTCACGATGATGCCCGACTTGGCTCCATGATCCTGAGTCTGAATGATCAATTCGTTGATGATGTCCGTCATGATCGGGTCAAGGCCAGTGGTCGGTTCGTCGTAAAGCATGACCTCAGGCTTCAATGCCAAGGCCCTTGCCAGACCGACACGCTTGCGCTGACCGCCCGACAACTCTGCCGGCTTCTTAGTTTCCACGCCTGCTGGAAGACCGACTTCCGCCAGCCGTTCGCGGATATATTCAGGCATCTGAGATTCTGGCATAAGTCTATGCTCACGAAGCCCAAATGCGACGTTATCATAGATCGACATGCTATCGAAAAGAGCGGCCATCTGGAACAGGAAGCCGAACTTGATGCGTGTCGCAGTCAGTTGCTTCTCCGTCATTTTGGCTAAATCATTGCCCTTGAAACTGACTTTACCCTTGTCAGGCTTCATCAGACCGATCATCAATTTCAGGTTGACTGTCTTACCGCATCCCGATTCACCGATCAGGCAAACGGTTTCTCCCTGACGGATCTGAAATGAAAGGTCGCGCAGAACCATCTGGCCCTGAAACGACTTCGTCACATTCTCAAATTCAATTACGACCGGATTTTCGGCATACTTATAAGGCTTGGTCAAGCTTGATATGGGTTCAATCCTTTGAGGTGTTTCCATCACTTCAGAACGTTCTTGAACTTCAATCTTCAAAGATACATCCGCCACTTCCTGAGCAGGTAAATTTGATGACTCGGGTTTCAGAGGATTCGGTCGATCGCCTTTGATCAAAGTGTCTGACTCGCTGTGAATTTCAAGTGCCTCAATCACTGAGTTCGTAGGAATGGGGAACTCGGAGGAATCTTCTTCGTCTCCATCAAAACTCGAAAAAGTCCAGGCAGGCGTATATTCCTCAGCGGGCGGATCGCATTGGAGCGGGTTGGGGTTGTCGTCGATGGTGCTGTGAGGATCGTCGACCAACTTCTTCTATATCCTTTTATCCCAAGGGCTTAACCAATTTAGATCAAGCCTTCACTGACTTCCGGATAGAGGGCTCGATAGACGGAATTCCAGGCAGAACCGACGACGAGGTCGACCGCCAGAATGATCACGAACGAGAGGACAAACGACTCTGTGGCCGCCTGACCAACGCCCTGAGCACCCGCCTTGGAGTGGAATCCGCGATGACAGGCGATGATGCCGATGCTGTATCCAAAGAAAATACTTTTGACGAGACCTGCGGCCAGGTCGGACATCTCGACAAATTTCTCTGTATAGTACCAGTAATAGTACGTATCAATCGCGAAAAGCTGGGTGGAGATCAGGTGGCCTCCAAAAATTCCGAGGCAGTCGGCGATCCCAGTCAGCAGGGGAATCAGCAGAACACATGTGACAAGCCTCGGCACAACAAGGACTTGAATCGGATTTGTCCCGAGTGCTGAAAGCGCGTCGATTTGCTCAGTGACACGCATGGTGCCAAGCTCGGCGGCCATGGCTGATCCAATTCGACCTGCCAGCATTGTTGCGGCCAGAACAGGGCCAAGCTCTTTCACCAGAGTCACATTGATCACGGCCCCCATCCGCGATTCCAGCCCCATTTCGCGGAACGAATGGTAGGACTGAACCGCCAGAACCATTCCAATAAAGAAGCCGGTCATGCCCACGACTGTTGTACTGGCAACCCCAATCGAATAAAATAGAGGCCTTAAATTTCTCCATCGCGGTGGGCGGTACAGCAACCATCGCATGGCAGAGAGGTTAAACAGACTCAGACTGCCAATAAAACCAATCATCTTAGCGAACCCAGACGGCTCCCTCGATATTTTTTTTTCATTCAACGGGCCGGCGTTACGATCCGCCCGGGAAACGTTCTTCGAGGGAGTCTCGGATCTGGCTTGAATCTTTGGTTTTCGTGACATTTTGTCGAAGTCATGGTGTGTATCTATAGTGCTACAGGTATCCTATTGTTCTCAATCCCATCATTTAGACAAGACCAGTTTCTAGAAACGGAGAGCTGAAAGATCCGGAGATCAGGATTATGGGACCCGCTTTTTGAGCCTGAGATTTGCCTCTGAGGTGAATTTTTAAAAATACGATCCGCACTCGGAAGTTTTTTTGAATCACCAGCCATAAAAAATGAACGAATCCAGCGACCGTCATCTGACGAATTGCAGTCTTAAGACCTTGTTCAAGTTTGGCCAACCGGATATTTTAAAACGATCAACAAGAAAAATTTCAGAGGCTTAGAGTCACATTCACAGAACCCGTCGAAACAAGCGTCGTCATAACAGATACGGAAAATCACCATCAGCACAACATCGAATCGACCCAACATCCTGTCGCCCGTTTCGTTCCTTCTGACATTGCTCGGACTGCTTTCACTCGTCTATCTTTTTAGGCCCATTTTAGTCCCCATGGCCCTGGCCGCCCTACTATCTTGCCTGCTCCTGCCATCCACCACATTTATCCGACATACGCTCAGAGTTTCTCAATTCACGGCGGCGTTGGTCCTGTTCTTAATACTCGGTGGAGCTGGGGGATACCTCGGCTTACTGGCAGTGGATCACCTCTCCGAATTCACACTCAGCTTACCGGTCGATATTTCGCGGCTAAGCTCTAAGATCGGCCAGAACTTAACCGACTTCGTGAGGGATCACCCAAAACTTGGTTCGCTTTTACCTGAACCAAGGCTGATTGCCGATTTTGGTGAACGCAACGCAGGCTTGATTTTCAAAGGGCTTGGAGATCCAGCATCGAACATCACAGGTCTGGTCAGCCAGGGTTTGCTGACTTTGATTCTGGCAATCTTTTTTACGGTTGAGCAGCCGATCCTCGAGCCCCGATTGGCAAACGCAATTGGACGGTCACCCAACGAGGCTAAATTCTACGAAAACCTGTTTCAGCACCTTGCCAAACGAATGCGCCGTTACCTGATTGTCAGAGCATTCATCAATTTTATTTTCGGTCTCTCTGTCGTCATCGCTCTGACTGTACTGAAAGTGAATTATCCGATCATACTAGGTATATTCGCATGTTTTGCGAATTTTATTCCTTATCTGGGTCAAGCCATGGCGGCATTATTAATGAGCCTTGTGGCACTTTCGCAAACAGGATCGCTCTCTGATATGATGATTGTGATTTTAATATTTGCCGCTTTATCCGTCATTGAAGGATACCTGCTCACGCCGATTGTGATGGGGCGAACCATGGACCTGAACGGTACAACAGTGCTTGTCAGCTGCCTCTTCTGGGGCTTTATGTGGGGCACAGTTGGACTATTTCTGGCCACCCCCATTGCGGCAATTATCAGGCTCACCCTCGAGAGATTCTCTGGTGGACGCAAGTGGGCACTTTTAATGAGCGTGGTACCGGAATCAGAAATACAACTGGAACCAGAAATCAATTCAGAAATCACAGCCTGATCCATTGTCAGTAAAAGACAGAATACTTTCAAATCCTGAAGATATTACACAATTTACAAATTGTTTATTTCAATCACGGCTGTTATATTAGAATGATGATCACAAACCAAGCTTTGAGAGCACGAATCACCATGCAGTTTTCATCATTCGTCCAAAACGCGATTGCGATTTTGGCGTTCATATTCATGGCCGGGGTAAACTTCCATGCACAGGCACAGGTAGTTGCTCAAAAACCGTCAGTGGAGGTGCTGGACACCAGTGTCGAATTCCCTCCAGAATTGGTCCGCTGGTCAGTCATTCCGAAAGTGAATCCTGTATTTCAGGGTGCTGCTGGAGAAGCCTGGGATGCAAAGATTCGTGAACGTGGCTGGATTGTCAAGGACGGTAACCAGTGGAGGTTATATTATACAGGTTACAATGTCGCCAAAACCGATCTAAGGCGACTCGGCATGGCGGTATCAGACGACGGAATCGATTGGAAGCGTCACGAGGCCAACCCGTTGATCCGTGATCAATACGTCGAGGATATGAGTGTGGTCAAGCACCAGAATCAGTGGATCATGGTTGCTGAAGGGCAGCAGGATATCGCCCATAGTTTCATTTCTGAAGATGGTTTTGACTGGCGCCGGGAAGGCCCTTTGGATATTCGGCTTAAGAATGGCAAACCGATCCCAGAAGGCCCGCGTGGGACACCATTTCTGATGTTTGATCAAGGCGTGTGGAACTTGTTTTATGAACGCGGCGACGCTGGAGTCTGGCTGGCCCGATCCACTGACAGAAAAGTTTGGACCAATGTTCAGGATGAACCCGTGATTGGTCTTGGCCCAAAGGCTTACGACCGCGGAGCTGTTGCATTAAATCAAGTGATTAAGATCGGAAATTATTACTACGCAGTGCTTCATGCCAACGAAAAGCGTCCATTTGGCCCCTATTGGACCACGACCATGGCCAGGTCAGAGGATTTGATTCACTGGAATAAATCGACGGCTGACCCGATCATCATGAATAACAGTTCCAGTGGCCAGCTTGTTCCATTAGGTGACGGGAAATGGAGGCTTTATACCATGCATCCGGAAGTGCGAGTCTATGAGCAGAATGTAAAGAAATGAGATTTGCAGGTTGAACCGATTAATGACTTCGGCGCAAATCAACGGCTCGCAAATTCTAATTCAGGCACCATCCACCATCGAGAGTCAGAATCGAGCCAGTCAGCCCAACGGCTCGTGGATCAACCAGCCCCAGAATTGCAACTGCGCAAGCTTCTGGCGAAATGGGGCCTGAGGTTAACGGTTGTTTTTGATTGAGGAAGCCCGCAATTTCAGAGTCTCCAATCGCTCGCTTTGCCATCGGCGTATTCACAAGCCCAGGTTTCAACATGTTGATTCGAATCCCGTCCGAAGCATGTGCTGCCGCTGAATTTCGGACCAGAGCCTCAAACCCGGCCTTTGCAACCGCATATCCGATGGTATTAAAAAAGTTCACCGACGGATGATCCGCAAGTACGGAACCGACCACGATAATCGCACCTCGCTGGCCATGAATATCAGGTTCTTGCATTTTCATCTGGCGGACGGCCGACTGCACGGAATAAAATGCAGAGTCCAGATTAAGCTGAATCGCAGCCCTCCAGCCTTCGGTTGAGCAATCCATCAAAGGCCCATCGCCCATGGAACGTGCTGATCCACCCACGGTGTGGACAACGATATCCAGCCGATTCTCAAATGCAACTAAACTCTGAGAGATGGCCTGATTCGATTCCTCTGAATCAGTCATGTCGGCAAATACGACTTTAATTGGATCATCAAATATTTCGAACGAATGATCAGGTTTGCCGATCACGATGACAGATGCGC
>CAMBZY010000127.1 GCA_945872325.1 Candidatus Kuenenia stuttgartensis
TTTTGTGGGACTTTTACGACAGGCGGGCTAGTGGTTGAGCTTCACGAAGGCTTGCTGCGCATTGTTCAGGAGGGTCGGGTCAGGAAGTTCGTTGAATCTGTCGAGCAAATTGGATTTGCAGCCGATCCCCGGTTTCGTCGAGCCAAACACGTATACTATGTGACAGAGCGTGCTGTGTTCAGGCTTTGTGATGAAGGGCTTGAACTTATGGAGATTGCTCCTGGTATAAATGTCGAAAACGATATCCTTGCACACATGAGTTTTCGCCCCATCATTCGCCACATTCAGCCCATGCCTGCCCATTGCTTTTCCCGAAGCATATCATCAGCCCAATCAGGATTCAGACATTGAAACGAATTGCAATCGTTGCCGCCCGTCGCACACCTCAAGGCCGTTTTCTGGGCGGGCTTGCCAAAATGACCGCTGTTGAACTGGCAACCGCCGTCGGGAACTCGATTTTAGAGGATCTCAATCATTCAAAAGAGTTAACGGATTCGATTGATCAAGTCATTCTGGGAAATGTTCTCAGCGCCGGGATGGGCATGAATCTGGCCAGACAGGTCGCCATTGGTTTAAATCTGCCAGTCACCACCAATGCATTTACAGTGAATATGATGTGTGCTTCCGGGATGAAAGCGATCATGCTTGGATGCGATGCCGTGCGTTTGGGAGCCGCGAGAATGGTGCTCTGCGGTGGTACGGAATCCATGTCTCAGGCCCCTTATCTGCTGCCCAGGGTTAGGACAGGGTTGAAACTCGGCGATGCTACGCTGGTCGACTCCATTTTGAGAGATGGGCTGGTGGATGCGTTTGACTACAAGCATATGGGATTATCTGCCGAACGATTGGCCCGTGAATATAATTTGAGTCGTGAGGAGCAAGATTTATTTGCATTCAACTCACAGCAGTCTTACGCCAAAGCAAAGGCGGATGGGGCTTTTATTGATGAGCTGGTATGTGTTGGAGGAATGACGTCTGACGAGCATCCAAGAGCTGATACCACCGTAGGATCGCTCTCAAAACTAGCTCCCGCATTTGATCCTGCAGGAACGGTAACAGCCGGAAATGCATCAGGGCTGAACGATGGAGCCGCAATGGTGCTTGTCTGCGAAGAATCATTTGCAAACGAGAATGGTATGAGCATATTAGCATTTGTGGATCAATATACTGTGGTTGGTTGTGATCCGGCACGGATGGGGCTTGGCCCGGTGTTTGCAACTCAGAAACTTTTGAATATGTCTGGCCTGGAGCTGAGTCAGTTTGATACAGTTGAGCTGAATGAAGCGTTTGCGGCTCAGGCTCTAGCCTGTTTGCGGGAGTTGCCGGTAGAGCCTGAAAAGTTGAATCCAGATGGCGGTGCAATTGCAATTGGGCACCCGATCGGTGCCACAGGTGCTCGATTGGTGGTTCATCTATCGCATAGAATCGCTCAGTCCAGAACTCGTCGAGGACTGGCAACACTGTGTGTGGGTGGTGGTATGGGAGCTGCCATGAGCTTGGTCAGTCCTCAGATGGAATCTTAATGAAAGGAATCAATCAAAGATGACTGGCGTGATCGGAATTCTGGCTTCGTTGCTGCTCTTAATGCTACTTGCATATCGAAATCACAGCGTCATTGTGATCGCCCCAGTCTGCGCCCTTCTGGCGGTGGCAGTTGAAGGCGAATTGCCTCTGATGGCGACTTATACGCAAATTTTCATGGATAGTCTTGGCAAGTTCATCATTCGATATTTTCCATTGTTTCTGCTCGGCGCCATTTTTGGCAAACTCATGGAAGAGACAGGTAGTGCCGCTTCCATCGCTCATTGGATCGTACGCTGGGTCGGTGCCAGTCGAGCCATATTGGCACTGGTCCTGACATGCACGGTATTGACTTATGGCGGAGTTTCTTTATTTGTCGTAGTTTTTACCGTGTTTCCACTGGCCCTGGAATTGTTTCGTCAAGCGAACTTACCCACAAGGCTAATCCCCGGTTCGATCGCCCTCGGTTCATTTACCTACACGATGACGGCCTTGCCAGGATCAGTTCAAATTCAAAATCTGATTCCAATGCCATTCTTTAAAACCACCTCATATGCTGCGCCTGTCATGGGCTTGATATCGGCAGGAATCATGTTCGGTCTGGGGATGATTTGGCTGACTTTTCGAGGAAGACAGGCCACACGCTGGGGGGAGGGATTTCATTCGCAAACAGGCCATGGCTCTGCCCATGTGGATATTCAATCCTTGCCTGTCAGAATTCCATCGCTGCTTGTCGCTTTGTCTCCACTCATTTGCCTGTTCGTCTTGAATTTTATTTGTTCACAGATTGTGGTGCCGGGCTGGCAGGCGGATTATCTGACGCAGAAGCGATTTGGAGAGACCGACTTAAAGAAGTTGCAAGGCGTCTGGTCAACAATACTTGCAATGGTCGGCGCGATCGTTTGTTTGCTGGTAATTCATTGGAGACGTGCCAGCGATTTGACAGAAGTGATTTCAAAAGGGGCGCAAAGCTCTTTATTACCGGTCTTTAACGCAGCCTCTGAATTCGGATACGGCTCTACAGTTGCAGCATTAGGCGGATTCTCATATGTCAAGCAGTGGATGGTTGGAATTGCTCCATCCCGGCCATTGATTTCGGAGGCGATCAGCGTAAATGTGCTGGCCGGGATCACAGGATCCGCTTCAGGCGGGCTGAGTATCGCTCTCGAGGCGCTGGGACAAACGTACTATGAGCGGGGCCTGGCATTGGGAGTCGATCCGGAATTGATGCACCGGGTGGCCTCATTATCATGCGGGGGGCTGGACACATTGCCTCATAACGGAGCCGTGATCACGCTTCTGCTGATCTGTGGCCAAACGCATAAACAGTCGTATTGGGATATCGCCATGGTTTCGGTGGTTATCCCCATATTTACAACGGCGGTGGTGATCTTATCCGCAAGCTGAATAACGAAGTGCCGGTCGTCAGCTTCAGTCTGTGTCCAAACGGACTGAATCGGATTCTTCGTGTTTACATGATGATCTGAAATGGCAATTCATGGGATGTGCCGTTATCATGATCTCTGTTGAAAGTATCGGGACGCAGTCATCCGGACCGACTTCGATCAAGCAAAACGGTTGCAATCCAGAACAGGTGCCTGAGAAGATGAAAATTGGATATGTCAGCGACGAACGCTTTGTGGCTCTGTGCGATGTCGTACTGGAATTCGAAAATAAATCCTGTGGCAACTCGATTGAGACTCGTTCACGCGCATCTGGAGCCGTTCATTCAGACCTCCCGCCAGGCGAATATCGGGTGACCCTTCAAAAGCCCGGTTATGGTTCAAAACGGGTTCATTTGACGATCACGGAAACATCGAAACCATACCAGTTTCGATTGTTGACAGATGGGCTGCTGGGGTACGCCTGGCCGAAGTGGGGTCAGGCTGGCGAACAAAGCGAATTCAGGGTGCATTCGGTGGAAATGTATCATCTTGACCTCTACCGTTATGGACTGAAAAAAGAACTTGTCAAGAGCCTTGGCTGGTACGACGAACATGGTCCAAGGGCGACCATGCAAATCACTCCGGATGGGGATTATTCCCAAACCGGCGTCCAGTTCAACCATCAGGGATATACAAATCCGCATCATAAGCAATATGTGACTGCGCCTGAAAAGTCGGGGTTGTATTATTTTCATGCAAAGACGAATTCCGGCGCGACGTTCTCATTTCCATGGGTTGTTGCACCGGCAGTTCCAAAATCGCAAATTGCGGTTCTGGCATCCAATGTGACATGGAATGCTTATAATGCATTCGGTGGACGGTCAAATTATATCAATCCTGACAAGCTCCCTGATATTCCTGTGGTCAACAGCCGACAGGAACTGGCCCGATATACGGATCCTGATAATATCAATTATGGAGTGTGGGACTATGCTCCACTTTCATTTGACAGGCCAGAGCTGATCAACAGTATCGCCCTTGGAGAGCAGGCATCCGACCCGATTGAAGGGCGTGCCGCATGCCATTTGGCATCGGCAGAGTGGAGGCTTCTGGCGTGGATGGAACGTGAAGGTTTTGAATATGATTATTGGGCAGAAACGCAGCTCCAGAGCGGAGTGTTGGATTTAAAGAATTATAAAATCCTCGTCATTTCCACTCACCCGGAATATTGGTCGAGAGAGATGTTCCAAAAAGTGCATCACTGGGTCTTTCATGAAGGCGGGCGATTGGTCTATCTCGGAGGAAATGGCCTGAATTGTGAAGTGGAGTTTCTTGATCCATTTACCATGCGCGTGCGAAACGGCGATGATCGTGAAATGAAGCGGCGAAACCTCGAAAGCCGGTTCCATTTTACTGGCACTTCTGAAGGGAGTTTACTGGGCGTGGTTTACGATGAACGTGGGATTATGACGAGCGCTCCTTATGAAGTGTTAGAGCCTGATCATTGGGTTTATCGGGGAACGAATCTCAAAAAAGGTGATCATTTCGGTCAAGAAAGCCTGCATAGGCGGTGTCCGGGCGGTGCATCCGGTCACGAAACCGATAAAACGACAGCCAGTTCGCCTAAAGGTACTCAAATCATTGCCAGAGGGTTAAATGCAGATCAGGGTGGAGCGGAAATTGTGACATTTGAAACCAGCACTGGTGGACGCGTGTTTTCAGCCGGTTCCATCACCTGGCCCGCAAGTGTTCTGGTGAGCGAGCCTGTCAGTCAAATGACGAAGAATGTGCTTCAAGAGTTTCTGAAATAATCGGAGTCGAATTACAACCGAGATCGAAAAGTCTTTAACTGAATATGGAAGTGATGGGCTGCCCTTCAGTGATTTTCAGAGGGCGGTCCAGAATGTCTCGAATCATGGTGTCGGAGGAGAGACCGAAGGCGTGGAGAATGGTGGCCTGAAAGTCTTCAGGGGTGACGGGTTTATCCTTTACGTAAGCGGCGTCTTTATCACTTTGACCATAAATCTGGCCACCGCGCACCCCTCCGCCGGCGAGCAGTTGGGTATAGCAGTTCGGCCAATGGTCCCGGCCTACAAATGAGTTGATCTTAGGAGTTCGCCCAAATTCGCCAGCCACGACCACAAGCGTGTCGTCTAGCATCCCGCGATTTTCGAGATCTTCCAGAAGAGCAGGAAATGCCTTGTCAAACGATGGAGTGCAATACGGATGCGTCAGCATATCCCTGCCTTTGCTTACCCCACCGGTTCCACAGACGGCCGATGCGACTCCGTGATTGTCCCATAAATTGAACTGGCAGCCTTTATCGTCAAAATAGGTCCAGAAAACATTGACAAAACGCACTCCTGACTCGACCAGCCGGCGAGCCAGGAGGAAGCTCTGGCCATACTCGTTTCGGCCGTAATGGTCGCGAAGGCGTGGATCCTCGCGAGTCAGGTCGAACGCTTTGGTACATTTTTCGCTGGTGATCATCGTCGCAGCGGTTTCAGACATATTGTCCCAACGCGAGCCGAGATAAGGGCTCGTGGAATTGTTATCAAGTTTAGATAACAATTGACGACGGCTCTTAAGACGGCTTTCGCCGACACCTGGAGGCAGGTCAAAGGCCGAAAACTTGAGGTCTTTTGGAGCAAGTGAATCTTGCTTGGGCTCATTCATCGACACAGCATCATATGTGGATCCCAGAAATCCACCTGACTGGCCCTTGATCGGGGGCGATGCCGTGGTGAACGGCCTTGGAAGAATCACCCACGGTGGTAGAAGGCCTGTATCACCCTTGAGTTTGTGTAAAATGGCACCAATCGCAGGATGATCCGTCGGGGCAGCATAAACATCGTCAGGCCGGATTGGTGGATAGCCGTGTAAGGTGTGCGCTGAACTGACATTATGGTCGGTCGAAGTATGGGTCATGGAGCGGATCAGGGCGAGCTTGCTGGCATGCTTCGCCAGATTTGGGATCAGCTCAGTGAACATGATTCCCGGCACATTGGTTTCAATGGGCTTAAATTCGCTGCGAATTCCATCGACTGCGTTGGGCTTGGGGTCCCAAAGATCGAGTTGGGAGGGACCGCCACATAAATAAATATAAATACAGCGTTTGGCTTTATGGGGGCTAACAGAATCCTTGGCCAGCAGAGTTGAAAGACGATTGGAAGATGCCATCCCGGCAAAACCAAGTCGGTGGAGTTGCCTTCGTGAAAGGCTTATGGCACCATTGGCAGCGAGCAGGGAAAACATGTCCAGATGTCCTCTTTGATTCCGCAGTTTAAATCCGCAAGGGCCTGATTATGCCATGATTTGATGAATCGGTGTTCCGTAGTCGATTTCAAGCCGTTTTCTGCCAGGAATATCCAGCCTTTTGGGATCAAGGCCCAGCAGATTCAAGACTGTGGCATGAATGTCGGTGACATAGTGGGGGTGCTCAATCGCATGAAAACCGAGTTCATCTGTGGCCCCATGCACGATGCCGGGCTTGATTCCAGCCCCGGCCATCCAGATGGTGAAGGCATGCGGGTGGTGGTCGCGGCCGGTCGCTGTCAGGGCGACTCCTTCACGGACTTCCAAGCCTGGGGTGCGGCCAAATTCTGTACAGCAGACCACTGTCACATCTTCGGAAAGGCCCCTTCGTTTCAGATCTTTCAAGAGGCCGGCAATGGGCTTGTCAACGCGGGAACATGACAAAGAGTGACGCTTGTGAAGCTCCACATGCGAATCCCACTCGCCGTAGTCGCTCAGATAGACAAGTGAGAACCTGACTCCACGTTCGGCAAGCCTGCGGGCGGCTAGAAGGCGACGGCCATAAGTGGCTGTCTTTTCCTCGTCAATTCCGTACAGGTTCAGAGTCTCTTGACTTTCGCCTGAAATATTCACCACCTCTGGAATCGAGCCCTGCATTTTATAGGCCAATTCATAGGACTTGATGCGGGCCCTGAGTTGGTCGTCTTCCGGATATTCCACGGAAGCCAACTCGTTCATTTGTTGAATGAATTTAAATTCGTTTTCCTGCTGACGGGCCTGAACGCCCTTGGCCCTGTTCCCGAATGGGAGCGGGTTTTTAGGGTCAAGCGAGACTTCAACGCCCCCGTATTGGGGGCCAAGATAATCGGCTGCAAAGTTTTCTTTCACACGTGGATCGGTGTATTGACCCAGAAATACAAATTGAGGCAGATTTTCATTGAGGGTTCCCAGGCCATAGTGGATCCAGGAGCCGATCACAGGCTGTTTTTCGTCCAGTTTATGACGCCCGTGATGCATCTGAAATTCGGCATTATGGTCATTATCTGTAGAATACATCGACCGGACAAATGCAATGTCATCAGCACAAGTCGCCAGGTGAGGCCACCAGTCGCTGATTTCCACCCCCGACCTGCCATATTTTTTAAATCCAACCTGCAAGGGGAAAATTTTGGAATGAGGCCTCGCCCCGCCCACCACGTCTCGCGAACGTGCTACGAACAGAGGGGATTTAGTTGGGTTTGGCAATCCCGTAGCATCATACGTTTTACCTGCATACTTGTTCAGAGCAGGCTTCGGGTCCCATGTTTCAAGCTGGCTCACGCCTCCTGAGAGGAAGATCCAGATAATACTTTTGCTCTTTGGCTGAAAGTGGGGCTGACCTGTGGGCGGAGACCAGGATGGAGTGTCATCCGCCCGGACAATTCCATCTCCATTGAGCATGGAGCCAAGGGCAAGGCCAGTGAAGCCGAATCCAATATCCGACAGAAAAGTCCGGCGCGGAACTCTGCCACATGGTGGGCCTGTCCATGGCTTTTGCGAATGATTTGCCATCAGGTGAGCCTCCGCCGCGACTTTGTCATTGGTTTAGTGGATCGTCAGAAAATCGTTGTGACTGAACAGGGCGTGCACCATGTCTCGCCTCGCCATAGCCTCAGCCACGAGTTTGCCACCCGTTTTATGATCGGTTGACTGGGCTTCGATGATTTTGGCTTGGCTGATGATAAACTGCGTGGCGAGTTTCAGTTCCGCAGGTTTTACAGGCCGCGAAAGAACTGTCTCAAAAGCAGCTCTCAGGAACTGGTCCAACTTGGTTTGATCGGAACCTTGGATCCCAGATAATTCGTTCCAAAGTCGCTCTGATAGAGTCTGGCTCAGGTCTATCAGGAAGTCGTTATTTACCATGGCTAAAGCCTGCTGGGGCACGACCGATGAAGTTCGCTTATAGGCATCGCACGCATCGGCGGCATCGAATATTTCCAGAAATGGCAT
>CAMBZY010000128.1 GCA_945872325.1 Candidatus Kuenenia stuttgartensis
ACCGGGCGCATTTGTATGGAATCACTTGAAATATGTCTGGAATTGTGAAGAGAGAGAAAATAATTTGCCTGAAACATGACGAAAAGCGTAATAGCTCTATTATTATTTGTAATATAGGTTTAGGGAATCTGAAACAGGACTTGTACTAAAAATTAAGGTTCCAGTACCTTGACAATGAACTCATAAAGTGGTTAGGTAAGTGTGGCTTTCTGCATCTTGACCTCGGCCTGACAGAACGAGGCCGTTTCATTCAAGAGGCGGCGCGTATCGCTTGCCAACACGTACAAAACTTAGATGGAAATGACGAGTACTGTTCGATGGAAACCCTTTTCCCTATTGACCTTGGGCGAATCGCACAGGACTTACAGATCCGTAAGGTTCAAGTGGAGAGCGTCGTCCAATTGCTGGACGAAGGCAACACCGTTCCTTTCGTGACCCGTTACCGCAAAGAACGAACGGGTGGGCTCAACGAAGTCCAGATCCGTGAGATTCAAGGTCGGGTTCAGAAGATTCGCGACCTGAACGATCGTAAACAAACCATATTGAAGGCTGTTGAGTCACAAGGCAAGTTGACCGAAGAGCTTAAAGAAGCGATTCGTCAGACTGAAAGCCCGAAAAAGCTCGAAGATCTTTATTTACCATACAAGCCTAAGAAGCGTACAAAAGCCAGCGAAGCACGTGAGAAAGGCTTTGAGCCACTTGCATTGCGAGTCTGGAATCGCGACGAAACGCTGGGCGATATTGTCGAAGCTGCCACCGAGTTTCTGAATCCTGAAAAGGCTGTAGAAACAACCGATCAGGTGCTCGAAGGCGTTCGCTACATTCTGGCTGAAGCCATCAGCGAACTGGCCTTGATCCGGGATTCTGCCCGTAAAGTGGTCTGGCGATTCGGCAAGATTGGCACACTCAAGAATGAAAGCCTTGAAGAAGGCAAGGGGTTGGATTATCGCGATTACTTTGAGTACAGCGAGCCAATCCAGAACATTCCTCCACATCGCATTCTGGCCTTCAATCGTGGTGAAAAAGAGAACGTCCTGAAGATCAAGCTCGAAGTTCCCCAGGTGGATTTCGAAAAGGCAGTTCTCGACAACCTCCCGCTTGATGGACACCCACAAGGTTCGATTTTCCGCGATGCGGCCCTCGATGCTCTGGAACGGATGATTCGTCCGAGCCTGGAGCGGGAAGTTCGTCGCGACCTCTCTGAAACCGCTGAAAAACATGCCGTCGAAGTCTTCGCACGCAATCTAAGAAGCCTCCTGTTGCAGCCACCAATCGCTTCCCAAGTGGTTCTTGCGATCGATCCAGGCTTCCGCACCGGGTGTAAAGTGGCGGTTCTTGACGCTCATGGAAATCTGATCGACCACACGGTGATTTACCCTCACCCGCCACAAAATCGGCGACATGAGGCCAAAATGACCCTGAAGGATCTGGTCGGCAAGCATAAGGTTCAGGCCGTTGCGATTGGTAACGGTACAGCCTGTCGTGAGACAGAAGAGCTTGTTGCAGAGATCATTTCTGAAGGTATCCAATTCCAGGAAGCCGGAATTACGGTTGAAAACTGGAAGCCACCTGAGCCTCCTGCTCCCCCTCCTGCCCCTGTCGTGGCAGTTGTACAGGCAACCCCTGTGGCTGAACCGGAAACACCTGCTGAAGCAGTGGTTGCCGAAGTTGCTGAATCGGTTGTCACCGAATCGCCCGTGGTCGAGCCAGTCATCTCTGAGGCTCCTGAAGTAGTGGCTCCTGAAGTGGTTGAGGAAGTTCCTCCCCCAATTTCTGGTGGATCACCAGAAGAGGATGAGCCTGCTGTGCCTGAATCAGAAGTCCAGCCAGAAGCAGTCAGTGCTCCTGAAGTGGTTTCTGAGCCCTCAGAATCAGCCCAGCCCGTTGCCGAAGAAGTTCATGCAGCCGAAGATGTTGCTGCTGTAACGGAAACGGCACCAGAGAGTGGTTCTGAATCCTCTGAAGCTGTTGAGGCAACGAAAACGGAAGCGAAACCCGCCAGTTTTTCAAGCCTGACGAGTTTGCCTAAAGGTCTGGCACAGAAAGAGGAAGGCGAAGAGCCTCCGAAGAAGAAGCCAGCCAAGGAAAAAGAGCGATCCGAGCGTAAGGAAAAAGGTCCACGGGGTCCGAAGCCCCAGCCTCCTCAGCCTCCTCAACCACCGGCCCCTCACGTGGCAGATCCTGTGCTTTCAAAGCTCAGCTATGTCATCGTCAATGAGTCGGGAGCAAGCGTTTACTCCACAAGCAACGTGGGTCGCGAAGAGTTTCCAGACTACGATGCGACCCTCAGGGGCGTGATTTCGATCGGTCGTCGACTGCTCGATCCGTTGGCTGAACTGGTCAAGATTGATCCACAGAACATCGGTGTTGGACTTTATCAGCATGATGTGAGTGCCAAGACTCTCAAAGAGACTCTGGAAGCGGTTGTCGAGAGTGGTGTGAACTTTGTCGGTGTTGATCTCAACACAGCCAGTGTTCCGTTGCTGCGACACGTTGCCGGTTTGAACCAGTTGACAGCTCGCCGGGTGGTTGAGCACCGTCAGCAACATGGTCCTTACACCTCTCGTGATCAGGTTCAGGCCGTGGAAGGTGTCGGGCCAGTCACCTACACGCAGGCCGCTGGTTTCTTGCGTATTATTGATGCCGCAAATCCGCTCGATAATACCTGGGTTCACCCTGAAAGCTATGAAGCCGCTACGAAACTGCTTGAAAAGCTCGGCTTTTCCGCAGAGTCGCTGAAGGATAAAGAACAGGTTGATCTGCTCAGGGCAAAACTTAACGAGCTTGAGCTTGAGCCAACGGCACTGGAATTGGGCGTTGGTGTACCAACTCTTGATGACATCTGTGCTGCTCTGGCCCGCCCAGGTCGTGACCCTCGGGAAGACCTGCCGAAGCCAATTTTCAAGACTGGGATTCTCAAGCTTGAAGATCTCCAATCCGGCATGGAACTCAAGGGCACTGTCCTGAACGTTGTCGACTTCGGCGCGTTTGTGGACATCGGCCTCAAGGATTCAGGCCTTGTACACATCAGTCAACTGGCAAATCGTTACATCAAGAGCCCTCACGATGTGGTTTCTGTCGGCGACGTGGTCACCGTTTGGGTGCTCGGCGTTGATAACGACCGCAAACGCGTCTCTCTGACAATGGTTGCCCCCGGTACAGAACGTGAACGCGAACAGCGTCCACGGGGTGGCGATGGTGGTGGCCAGCGTCGTGATGATGGCGGTGGAGGCGGAGGCGGTGGTGGAGGCGGAGGAGATCGTGGTCCTCGTCGTGATCGGGGAGGAGACCGCGCACCTTCAGCTTCATTCTCAGGTGGTGGTGGAGGAGGCGGTGGGGATCGTCGTCCACCACGTCGAGATGACGCTGGAAGTTCATCCTCAAGCCAAGGCGGCGGTGGTGGTGGAGATCGCCGGGGAGACGGTGGCCAGCAGCGCGATCAAGGTCGCTCGCGCTACGGTCGTGGTTCCCAGCAAGGCGGATATGGTGGTGGTGGAGGCGGTGGATCGACTGGAGGGTACTCCCAACAGGCTCGTCCAACTCGTCCATCCCGGCCATCTGAACCAGCCAAGCCACTCTCTGAAAAAGAAATCACTGGGGCAGTTCCACTTCGCTCATTTGGTCAGCTCAAGCAATTCTTTGCAACGCGTGACCCAGCCACAGAAGGCGAACAAGGCGGATCGGCTGAAGCACCTCCCGCATCTGAGTGAATCTGAGTCTGAGTCATGCGTAGTGATACGGATGACTCAGATTTTCTGGTGATTTTCTGGACACAGACCACCAATGTTCAGGATCACCGAGTGATTACGAGTCGGTTGTGTGCATAGAATCCTCTCCAATATTTTGGCGAAGATTAAAATCGATAGGGAATCGCTTTTAGAACCCCGTCTTTATGTCGGGGTTTTTCGCTGAAAGGGGAATGGCGTCGCAGATTCGATTTGACACCATGTCTATAACAGATGAGTATCGACTTGCTGACAATCTTACCTAGAATCTGGCCTGTTTAAAGATGTACCGCTTTGCCTGGCGAAATCTGTTTTCCCGCCCGATCCGTTCGGTACTTGCCCTGATTGGGCTCTCCATTCCAGTGCTTGGAGTGGTTGGTCTGATGAGCTTATCCAATGGGCTCAGAGGACTTGTGGGTGATACGGTCAAGCAGGTACAAGGTGTGATGCTGCTTCGGACGAATACTCCGAGCCCTGTATTTAGTGATATTGATTCAAAGTTGGCGGACGAGATCCGCAAAATTCCTGGCGTAAAAAATGTCGCATCGGAATTTTGGAGAGTGGCACCTCCGGTTGACAATACCAGCATGGTGTTAAGATCCCTTGGAGCTGGTAGTACGGAGAAGCGGCTTTCAAACTTTCTTGATTCTCCAGTGGTTCTGGGCATGAATGTTTTGGAACATAATCAACTTGATTCCGCAGTTTATCAGAAAGCCCTGCTCAAACCATCCAGTTCAGGTGGTCGTTTTCTGAATGATTCCGACCGGGGACTGAATCGTGTGGTACTCTCGAGAAAGTTCTCTCTGCAATATCCAAATCCGGATGGTTCTCCCAGGAAGCCTGGTGACAAGATCAGAATCGGCACCGACGATTTTGAGATCATAGGGCTTTACGAAACCAAGTCATTGCTGCTGGATGTGGTGTTGGTGATGGATATTGAGACGGCCCGAAAACTTCTCAAAGCTCCAAAAGATGCGACATCTGCGTTTTATGTGGAGATGAAAAATCCGGGAGACAACGAGAAGCTCAGCAAAATTGTAGAGAGCCGGTGGGATGAGATTGATTGCCGTGGGATGAACGAGATCGAAGCATCGTTTGGCGATATCATGGGCCAGATTGACGTGCTTCTGCTGATGGCGGTCGGGCTGGCTTTTGGAGTGGGTGCTGTTGGGATCACCAACACGATGATCATGAGCATCATGGAACGGGTCCCAGAAATTGGTGTATTGCGAACCAATGGCTGGTCGAGCCGCCAGATCCTGACTCTGATCACTCTTGAAAGCTTCTATCTGGGCGTGGTTTCGGGGATGGCGGGTTGTGGCTTTGCGATTGCCGGGTGCTGGGTGGCCAACTTTTATCTCAAAGACGGGATCCGGCTGATTCCAACACCATCGATTCTGATTCAGGGCATGCTTTTATCGGTTTTGACGGGGATGTTGGCCGGAATGTATCCGGCCTGGCGGGCCTCACGCTGGTCGCCGATGGAGGCGATCCGTTACGATCCGTAATAGAAAACACAGACACCAAAAGACGGAATCGGAACCGAAAACATCATGTGGCGATTTGCCTGGCGAAACATTCTGACCCGACCCACCCGGACCTTTTTGGCTCTGATTGGGCTCTCCATCCCGATTTTGGGCGTGGTTGGCCTGTTCAGCCTCTCAAATGGCCTTCGGATGCTTGTGGGCAACACCCTGAACCAGATTCAGGGAGTGATTGTCCTTCGTAACAACGCTCCAAGCCCAGTCTTCAGCGACATTCCCGCCGATCTGCCTGACAAGATCCGCTCCATTCCTGGTGTAAAGATTGTGAGTCCAGAGATTTGGGGCATCTCTCCACCGATTGAGAACACAAGCCTGATCGCTCGTACGCTCAATAATCTTGGAGACCAGCAGAAGCGAATGCAAAGCTTCCTGGATACCCCTGTGGTGACTGGTCAGGATACGATCACGCACGCCAAAATCACGACTTCCGTCTATCGTAAAGCGCTACTGCCGGCCGCTGAAAATGGTGGACGCTATTTGAACGAGACCGATCGGGGTTCGAAAAACGTTGTGCTTTCGAAGAAGTTTGCCAACCAGTTCAAAAATTCTGACAATTCGCCCAAAAAGCCTGGCGACAAGGTCAAGATCGGCAACGAGCAGTTCAACGTCATCGGTATCTATCACACCAATTCCATGCTTTTGGATGGAGTGATTGTCATGGACATCGAAACAGCCCGTCGCGTCCTCAACCGGCCTAACGGGTTGTCGGATGTTTACGTGGAAATGAATGACCCTGTGAAGTCGGACGAAGTGGCCCAGTTGATCGAAAAGAGCTTTCCCGACTTCGATGCCCGAAGCATGAACGAGTTTCAGAATAGTTTTGGGAATCTCATGGGCCAACTCGATCGGGTTCTTGGCCTGACAGTCAGTCTGGCTCTGGCAGTGGGTGTTGTGGGTATCGTAAACACCATGCTGATGAGCACTTTGGAACGGATTGCCGAATTCGGAATTTTGCGGACCAATGGGTGGTCACAGAACCATGTGTTGGGTCTGGTGACTCTCGAAAGTGCCTATATGGGGCTGATCGCCGGGGTGATGGGCTGCGGCCTGGCCCTGGTGGGTGTGAACATTGCCAATCAGTTTCTGAGCGGGGGTTTACAGCTCGTTGTGACTCCCTACCTGCTCTTTCTGGGCATGATTTTATCTGTGGTCACAGGCACATTGGGTGGCTTGTATCCAGCTTGGAAAGCCGCACGTCTGGCACCGATGGAAGCGATCCGATTCGGACACCGTTGATACGGTTCTCCCTGGCGATCGTTATCTCATTGATCTATAGAGACTTGGAACATAAAAGCGATGTCGATGATTGAAACCCATGACGTGACCAAATCGTACCGCAGCGGCGAAGGCGTCATGGAAATTCTGCACGGCGTCAGCCTGTCGATTCCTGCGGGTCAGTGCGCTTTCATTGTCGGTCCTTCAGGTTCCGGCAAAAGCACTTTGTTGCACTTGATTGGTGCGATGGATCAGCCGACCAAGGGGCGGGTGGTGATCGACGGCCAAGATTTGACAAAGATGACAGAGCCTCAAAAGGACCTTTTCCGGCGCGACAAAATTGGAATCATTTTCCAGGCGTTTAATCTCGTTGGTAATCTGACGGCTTTAGAGAACGTTCTGGTACCATTTCTGCCACGTGGTATCACGCCAGAACTGCGCGACCGGGCCAAGGCGATGTTGACGAAGGTCGGGCTAGGACATCGTCTGACGCACCGGCCGATTCAGATGTCCGGTGGTGAACAGCAGCGCGTCGCCATTGCACGGGCTTTGGTGAAGAATCCACAAGTGGTTCTGGCTGACGAGCCGACCGGTCAGTTGGACACGCGCACAGGTGAAGACGTGTTCCGAATCTTGCGGGAACTTCAGAGGGAACTTGGAACAACCTTGGTCGTAGTCACTCATGATCGTCGTTTTATCCAGCCTCAGGATCTCGTTTTGGAGATTGAAGACGGGCTTTTGAAGAAGTAAGATCGGAGTTGGTTCAGACTCTTGGTCGATCCTGATTGACACTGGAGTGTAATATGATGGATATCGTAAAATTTGAGCGAGACAAACTGGCCAAGTGGTATGCCACTCAGCACCTGAAAACAGACCCAGGCGTTGTTTCCGTTCATTATCTTCCCAAGAATGCCGGCGAACGTGAAATTCGTTTCATCGAGGTTAATAAACTGATCGCCGATCGTTTCACGGAAGTGCTTGAGCCAATAGATTTTGGCGTTGATATGGGTAAACAGACCGAGCACCGGCTTCTGGTGCTTGACGTGACGCCGAAGCAGTGGGTAAAGATCCAAAATCAGGAGTTATCGATTCCGAACTCATGGAGTCTGGAACAAGAGCAGGTTTTTCCGCCGTCCAGAATTCGTTCCGTAAAATGAACAAGGCTCATACCGGATTACGGGGTGATGGGGTTGGTTGATCTGGCTCATCAACCCAAACTAACCCGCAGCGCGAGCAAAGGCCGAGCGTCCCAAAAGTTGTGCTGTTGGAGCAAGTCTATAAGTTGTATATGTTTATACTAGAGTGGTTATTCTATTGTGCGGCCCTTGCTCGCGCTGCGCGTTAGTTTGGTAGGCAACAAAACACGATGAAAGTCTTACCACTTGGATCAATTCCGCCTTTGGCCCTAAGCAACAGGCAGAAAATAACTTCCGCTTTTTAGGCCAATCTTAGCCAAGCACAACTTGGCTTTTATCTAGCCGGTCTTGGCGTTAGCCCCGGTTATGAATCTTCTGCGAACCGAGGGCTAGCGCCCGGCGGCTAGATTCAAACCAAGAAACCGGAGGCTAGCGCCTTTTATCTAGCCGGTCTTGGCGCTAGCCCCGGTTAATTGGTTTGAAAACGGGAAGTTATTTCCGGCCTGGCCCTAAAACCAGATCACATTCA
>CAMBZY010000129.1 GCA_945872325.1 Candidatus Kuenenia stuttgartensis
GGATATTCGGAGTTGACAAATTTCAAGACATCTAATGTCATTTCATCAGGTTCGAATTTCGGATAATCTGGAGATGTATGCTTCTTGGGAAGCGGTTTACGATTGTCAGCATCAAAATTCCACTGGTCACCAACGGGCGATTTGTTGTCATCCTTCATTAATAATTGAAAATGCCGGCGCATAACTCTATAAAAATTCTCCATCACCACATTCTTGGTGGTGGGTTTGGCATTTTCCGTTTGTGGCCAATAAAATTGACCGTTCGGAATGATTTCAAAGGCAGCATCTTTGAATGAGTATTTTAAATCTTCTTGTAATGCGGAAGTGGAATTCTCAGCCGCACGCATTGTGACGCATTGCTGCCATGAATGCGTTTCCCAGTGCTTGCGTAAACCATGGCGGAAGGATTCTGCGGAAATACAATCCACCTGCCAGCCTTTGGATCGTAATTCTTCGGCGAAATGCCGGCCTGCTGATATGATTAACGCGAGCCGTTTCTTGTGATATGGTAATGCTGAAAAGTGGCGGTGCGATTCAATCATGACCACTCGAACCAGATCACGCCGGCCTTCGGTAAGCCTGAGAGCTTCTAGAAGTGTTGGATGTTTATCCGGATCCATCAATTGGTCGTTCAGAATCCAGGCTGATACAAGGTTTGCGTTCGTGTTGATTGGTTTCATATGAATTGCTCGGTGTATCAGTCTTCCAAAAAAACACGGGTTCGTACCTGTTCAAGGCACGAACCCGATGCGAGTATAATGGTTTTATAGGTGGCTGATAGAATAAATCAACCTTCAATCGTTTATTCGGTCACGAAGGTCCAACTCGTTTCGCGCTCAGCCGGTGCCGGTTTCGGTGCCATCACGTGCGGTTTGGGCACAACCTGTGCGATATCAGGTCGTTGGTAGACCATTGGGGCTGGAGCTGGTCGTGATACGATTGGCAATTGTTCAGGCTGCTTCACGGACTCAGGTTTTTGAGTGGTTTTGGCGACTGGCACCGAATCTTCATCAGGCTCGGTTTTTATGATCAGCGGAGGATCGTCAGGCGTCGCAATCTCCTCACGCTCTGGCACTTGTAGTCCTACAAGTTCGAGACACAGTGAGGCGTAATCTTCTGCACCTCGACTGGTAGGGCTGTAGTCGAAAATCGACTGCCCAAAGCTGGGCGCTTCTGCCAGGCGAATGTTGCGTCTGATCTTTGATTTAAAGACTTTGGCGTCGGCCCAAGGAGCAGTGTTGTTGCGGCGTTTGTCGAAGAAGGTGTCCAGATCTTCCACCACTTCAGTACCGAGCCGAGTGCCGGATTCGTACATGCAGACCACGACTCCAGCCACTTTCAGCTCGCGATTGACACGTTTTGAAACCAGGTGGATTGTCTCGAGCAGCTTTGACAAGCCATGAAGGGCCAGGAAGTGAGCTTGAAGGGGGATCAGGACTTCGCCGGCTCCACAGAGTGCATTAAGCGTCAAAACGCTCAGGCTTGGCGGGCAGTCCATCAAGACATAATCGTAATTTTTGATTTCAGGGGCCATGAGGTCGCGGAGAATCATTTCGCGACCGACCATGGAAATCAGCTCCACTTCGGCAGCGGCCAGATCAATGTGGCTGCCGCAAACGTCGAGGTTTGGAGCAACCGTTTTCTTAATCTTTTCGAGAGGCAGATTATCCGTCAGGCTCTCGTACATGGACGGTCCCGACCGGCCTGGCATAAGCCCAAGGTGAAGCGTGGCATGGGCTTGCGGATCGAGGTCGATCACAAGTGTTCGCTTACCCTGACGGGCCAATGCAGCAGCAACATTCACAGTGGAAGTCGTTTTACCGACACCACCTTTTTGGTTCAGAACAGCGATGCGTCGCATGGTCGCAAGGGCCTCCGTGCCCGATAGGCTTCGATCTTCCAAAAAAGCACGATGCGCAAGCCGATCAAGGCTGACGATCTACCTTTAACAGTTGTATCGGTTCTGGAGGTCGTATCAGTTGAGTCCGATTTTGGAAAGTCCCATTCAGAGTCAAATCATTGCCTCAAACCCGCGCGGATCGCCAGTTTCAATCGCGATTCACTGTCGGGTGCAACCCAGCACCAGTCGCCCAGATTGGTGTCGTTTTCTTGCACAGCTTTGTCGGTGGGTACGTATCCTGTGGCGGATTCGCCATAACCAGCCACACAGATAAAATCTTTTGGACGAATGGACTGTGCGTAAAGCTGGAATTCAACATAACTTTCGCCAGGCATCAGAAGCAGGGCTGCGAAGCCGAAGTCAAGGCAGGGGACATCGACGATATGATTTGGATTTTCTTCACGCCTCAGCCACGAAAGCCCCATGGCCGCCAGGCATTTATGGAACGGGTTGGGATCATTTTTCAGTTTGTCCGTCAATTCCTTGCGACTGAATCCAACGGATGTACGAGGCTCAATCCTCACTTTGACATCGCGTAAGACAGAGGATTTCAAGGGCACTCGTTTTGTAGTCTCAAAGGCCTCTTTCATGGCTGATTCCAGACGATTGGCCAAGGTCTGCCGATTTTTACGGGAACCGTCATTGTATTTTCCGGCAGTGACATTTCCTGAACAGCCTGAAACGTAAACCTGAAGGCAATCGGGGGTCGCTTTCTGGCGGGCATCGCGAGCCATACCAGGGAAATCCCACGAAACTTCGCCTTGGCCATAATAGCTCATGGGGTGGACTGAATAAAATGAAAAGGCGGCTACGGGCTTTTCTTGATTCCAGAATGAAAGGGTTTTCAGGTATGGATCAATGGTTCCTTCTGGCTGACTTCTGGCATATTCATCACGTGTTGCCGATGTCCGACTGAAACTTGGCTTGCCATCGGGTAAAATAAATCGCCGATTTGATGCAACGCCTTTGACCTGTGCCTGACCTGTTCCGATGTGGGTCAGGTTCTGACATTGCATTTCGGATTGTTTGATTGCAGCGGCAACTTTTTCAATCGTTTTCTGGAAAAAATCAGGCATGCAGATTGATCCAATCCCGCCGTTTTTGACCAGCAACTCTTCGGCATAAAGGTCCGCAATGGGTGTGTCGTGCTGATGAATGGCCGTCAGAATCACATATTCTCTGGACGTATTGGCAGCCTTTGCCAAGGCATCGCGAAATTGGTCGTAGGCTTCATTACGAATCTCGCACCAGTCGATGGAAGCAATGACAACTGGCATTTTCAAGTCGCCATTTTTAATCACGACACCACGGCATTCGAGTGGATCCACCACGACTTTTGCATTTGATATGCCACCGCCCATGCACGGATGGCCGATCGGGCAAGTGACATCCACTTTGAATGTAGAAATCTGCCAGGGGCTGGAAATATTTGGGCTTGCAAGAGATTTCGATAAATGGCTGATCGAAAGGCCTGATGCCAGAAATTGGAATAGGCGTCTGGTCATCATGGTTTTAGCTCCAGTATTTTAGGATTACATCAGAAGTTGGAATCTGCGAGATGGTTCTATTTCAAAGGAAAATCGATGGGATGTCAAACATTATTCTCCCTGAGCCGATTATTTGGCGTACTTTGAAAGGCCTTCCATCCGTTCGTTCAGCGATTTTGGCCCACGTTGAAGAATTTCGAACCTGGTGAGGTCCTGAGATAAAGTGTCGCGTTTCAATTGATCAAGTTCGGCAGTCACGCGATTTTCCCAATGGTCGATCAACCCATTTGCAGAATCTTTTGACCAATCCACCACTTCATGAGTTCCATATCTGACGCAGGCTTCAGGCTTTTCGTCCTGCCAGAATTCATAGCGAAGGGCTACGGGAATCATCGTGATGCGGCGCGATTTTCTAAGGATCAGCCTTAATCCATCCTGAAAATCGAGCGGTCGGGTGTCATTGCATAAAATACGGCCTTGAGGCATGATCCAGACATACGAATTTGGCCGGTTCAATAATTCTGAGGTGTATTCGATTGAAGCTTTGACGGATGGCCCGTGCGTTTTTTCGATCGAGAAAATCCCCACCCTTTTAAAGAAGTTGTATTTCACCAGGTTCGTATGTTCGGTCATGCCATAACCATCCACTTTCAGGTGGTCGATCAGCCATAATCCGAACATGAAGTCCCACCAGTTTGAGTGGTTTGCAACGGCCAGAACACCTGTTTCAGGGTTTTCCTGATAAGCCTTCCTCAAATTTTCGATACCCTGACCCAGACAGGAATGAAAGCTGGTGCGCACTTTATAATGAATCATTTTACGCACCCAGTGGCGCTGCCAGCCGGTTTTATCGGCTTTAATCAGTTTGATTGTATTTTCTTGACCAGTTTTTGATGTCATTTGTCGATTCGGACTTCCGCCTCTTTGGAGTGAAGTTTATCAATCTCGAAATTCCGGCCTCTCCAGATCACTCGGCCACGATAATAGTCCAGCACGCTCAGGCAACAGGCCCACATGTAGATCGACCCGCCCAGTGGGAGTGAGAATGCATACCATTTCGGAATACCTAAATAAATGACAATCGGAAGCAGACTTTGTGCTTGAAAGGTCATTCCGATCATTCCGATCATGGTCATTGCAATTGTTGCTACGGAAACGGCTGATTTCAGGCTTAATGTGATTCCGAGGAGGAATGTGATTAAGGGCAGCCAGGTGAAAATGATCCCAAAAATGAGTCCTGTCCAGAACTTGTGGGGCATGTAATCCATCCCTGCATAAGCATTTTTACGAAGCCCGTTGAGGATATCTTTGAGATCGCCGTAGAAATCCGTGCGGGTCAGGTCAGGTGCTCCACGAACGGCTAGAACTCCGCCGGAGGATTTCACACGCTGAGCCAGGCGAATGTCTTCGATAATTTCTTGCCTGAGAGATTCCATCCCACCGATTCGATCGTAAATCTCGCGCTTGATCAGCAGAAAAGCTCCGTGGGCCAGAGCTTCGGGTCTCGCAGGATTGTTCACGTGGGGGAGAGGGTAAAGCTGCCAGAGCAGGTGGATCATGGCCAGAGAGGTCGCTTTTTGGGCGACACTTCTGGCGTCCACACCTGCTGTCAAACTGACCAGATCAGCGCTGGTTCGACATGCTTCCGAATAAGCTACAGCCAAGGCGTTTGGAGAAAGTTTCATGTCGGAATCGACCATCCAGAGCCACTCGATGGTTGGATCAACTGCCTCCACTCCCTGGTGAACAGCCCAGGTTTTACCAGCCCATCCGGGTGGACGACTGGCGCCCGTCAAGATGCTGAGCCGATTGGCGGATGGCTCACGATCATGAATTTCTTTGAGAACTGTGGGGGTCTGATCTGTCGATTGATCGTCAACCACGATAAGTTGCAGCTTGTCGGCGGGCCAATTCTGGGCAAGGATGCCCTCGATCGTTTCAGCCACTCCAGCTTGTTCGTTATGAGCCGGAACAATCGCAATCACTTTGGGTAGATTGGTTTCAGTAAACTCCATCGTGTCGGTTTTTGTGAGCCGTGGAGACTGTTTGGCGAGCAGGATCGAACGCACTGCGAGCCTGGCCCAGAGCAGAGCGACAAAAGTGGCTGTGAGTACGATTGCAAGCATGGTTCAGTGGTCGCCTGTTTTGTTGGGCGGCTTAGGAGTTTGGTGGGTGAGCCGATCAGCGAATCATCAATCCAGCAATCTAGTTTAGTCTAATTCTGGAGGATGTCACGATCGGATCAGAAAGTGTTTTGACTGGCCAATCAATTTTGGAGAATGCCCGTTCGGTTTGCAGGTTTTCCCGATCTGTGGTTTAATGAGCACATGCGGATTGGGCGAAATATATTTCGGATTCGAACAGATCCAAAAACGGCATTGATGGTGATGCATTCGGATTTCTCGACTTCAAAAAAATGAGATGGAACGTCGCAAATGCAATCGGTTCTGAGCTTGATTCTTGGCGGTGGACGTGGAACGAGACTTTATCCATTGACCAAAAGTCGGTCTAAACCCGCTGTGCCCATCGCCGGTAAATACCGCTTGATTGACATACCGATCTCAAACTGTATTCATTCCGATCTCACGCAAATCTATGTAATCACACAGTTTAATTCTGTCAGCCTGCACCGTCACATCGCAAATACGTATAAATTCGACCCGTTTTCAGGTGGGTTTGTCGAGATTCTGGCTGCTCAGCAGACCATGCAGCACGAGGGCTGGTACCAGGGTACGGCTGATGCTGTGAGGCGGAACATAGAGTCAATCTCTTCCAAAAAGTACGACCTTGTGTTGATCCTGTCCGGCGATCAGCTCTATCGGATGAACTTTCAGGAAATGATCCGCACGCACTTGATTTCGAAGGCCGATGTGACCATCGCAGCTCTGCCTGTGGATGAGAATTCTGCGCAGAGTCTGGGCGTGATGCACATCGACAGCGGTGGTCAGGTGACGAGTTTTGAAGAGAAGCCGAAGACGCCTGAAGCACTCTCCAGAATGCGGGTGGCTCCTGAGTGGATCGACCTTCAGGGGATTCGTTCCAACGGACGTAACTTCCTGGCCAGTATGGGGATCTATCTTTTTAACAGGAAAACACTTGTCGATCTACTGACCAGTGATAACGCCACGGATTTCGGTCGGGAAATCTTTCCGACAGCCATCAAAACCCGCAAGGTTCAGGCCCACCTTTTCGACGGCTATTGGGAAGATATTGGAACGATTGGGGCGTTCCACCAGGCCAATATTGATCTGACCAAGCCAGAACCACCGTTTGAATTTGTGATAGACGGCAATCCTGTTTTCACCCGACCCCGATACTTGCCATGCTCACGGCTTGAAAAGGTTCAGATTACAGATAGTCTAATCTCAGATGGTTGCGTGATCGGGAAGGGCTGCGTGATTGAAAACTCGATCATCGGAGTGCGGGCAATCATTGGCGATAACGTCACCATACGTAACAGTTATGTGATGGGTACGGATGAGTATGAAATCAGCACAGAAGCGGCTGCTGCGATGGCTTCTGGTATCCCGCTCAAGGGGATTGGTTCAGGCTCACTCATCGAAAATGCCATTATTGACAAGAACGCCCGGATTGGTCGCGATGTGAAAATCATCAACAAAGCGGGACTCGTGGAAACCACCGTCGATTCCCCAACGCACACCATCAGCGACAAAATCGTGGTGATTCCTCGTGGGGCTACGCTCAGGGACGGTACCGAAATCTGAGCAGATTGAGAGATGTTTTCTGTCTATCAAACGAATCGGTTTTCTCAAAAATACATCAAGGGAGTCTGGCATGGTGTCTTGTCAATCTGGGATCAATTCCTGTTTCAGGGTTACTCTCGCTTTGATTGTCGTGGGATTGTGCCAGCCGGCAGGTGCCCAGCCTTCAGCCAAACCAGTTCAGGTTCCTGATGTTGAAACGACAGAATTCTCGCTTGCCAATGGACTTAAGGTGATCTTGAGGCAAGACAAGTCTGTTCCCCGTGTGAACGTGATTGTGGCGTTTCATGTGGGAAGTAAGAATGAAAGTGCTGGCCGTACAGGGTTTGCGCACTTCTTTGAGCATATGATGTTTCGTGGGACGAAGCATGTCCCTAATTATGACAAGCCACTTCAAGAAGCCGGAGCGACCTCCAACGCGTTCACTTCTGAGGATATGACGGTCTATTTCGAGACAGTTCCATCGAACTTTCTGGAGCGAGCCCTGTATCTGGAAGCGGATCGACTGGCGTGGTTGCCGACCGCTCTGGATCAATCGAAATTTGACACGGAGCGTGAAGTCGTCAAGAACGAGCGACGTCAGTCGTATGAGAATGTCCCGTATGGACTTGCAGAAGAAACGATTCTGGCGAATCTCTATCCAGCTGGCCACCCTTACCGATGGTCCGTGATTGGTTCAATGGGCGATCTTTCGAAGTCGACACTGGCGGATTTGAAGCAGTTTTTTGGCGAATTTTATCATCCTTCCAATGCCACTTTATGCCTGGTGGGCGATTTTGATCCAAAACAGGCAGAAGGACTGATTCGCAAATATTTTACACCGATTAAGCCGGGCCCAAAGCCTCAGAAATTGGCTCCGCCTGAGGTGAAGCCGGTTTCGAAGAAAGTGGTCCTGTTGGATCAGGTGGCTCAGCCGCGACTTTATTGGGTCTGGCCAGCTGTGAATGAAAATGCGAATGATGCTCCTGCTCTGGAGTTGCTTGGACAGATCCTATCATCGGGAGAAGCTTCACGGCT
>CAMBZY010000130.1 GCA_945872325.1 Candidatus Kuenenia stuttgartensis
TCTGGGCGAGGTGGGAAAGTCGTGGGGTCATGATTGGTTGGGGCTTTGTAGGAGATGGGTTGGAGAGTTCAGCAAAATACGAGATTGTCAGAGGGCGATCACTTTTTGGAGATCGCTTCTGCCAGTGGTCTGATGATTTGAGGAATGACTTTGAGATCAACGAACCGCTCGCCGATCGTGCTCATTTGGTCCAGTGCTTCCACAAAATTCCGGTCCTGAGGCGTCCAATATTGACGGACGGTGAAGAAGACGGAGAACTGGTTTTCATCGAACCGGCCGCTGGTAATCTGGGGAACGGTCGTGCGGGTCTCGATCGCCAGACGGCACTGAATGTTGCAGGCATCGTCGACTGCGAACGTGATGTTTGGCTCGAAATTGATGATACGCGTTTCAGGCCCGTCCAGAAGTCGCTCGAAACAGGCAGGTGCCAAAGCACGGGCTACCACTTCGTCGTGATTGCCTTCATAAGTCATGTCAAAACCATACATCAAGTCAATGGCTTTTACGTTCAAAGTGCTTATGGAAAGAGCTGTTGGAGCAAAATCAAGAACCTTGCAGTGAAGGCTGTAGGCTTCCTCAAGACTTGCGGGATTCGTGTGACCTGAGGCGACCCGATTCTTCTCGACTGTCAGCCAGCGATATCCTTCTGCATCCTTGTCTTCCTCAAAAACGCGAATCCATTCCGGAGTGTCCTGGGCCTCAAACTTCTGCAGCTTTGGATAGACGCGGTGAAACATCTCAAAGTAGTGGAAAACAGACTCGTTCGAACAGCCTATCTCCAGCTCGGTATTGATGTTCAGGTTGACATGAAAGTCATCGACCGCTTCGTTGAACCACGACATGGACTCTTTTTTTTCTCCATCCAGAGGCTAAACCTGCACAGCTCGTACCGATTTGGAACACTGTTAATGCCCAATATACACAATCGGTCAGCGGTTCGCCAAACTTGGCTTCTTAAAGTTTCACAAAATGAAACTTCAGCTTATGCCTGCATGTGAGAAATTTCCAATCAACAAACCTCTGAGTCCGTTTAACAACAGCTACCAGACTGATGGATTGGACGGAATCCAGGCAAGCAGATGGTACTTTACTGGATTGGATGTCCAGAGGTACCACCTGTTTTCGTTAAGACATTTAAACACGCTTCAGAGATCAACCAAGCACGGGATTCAGGCCCATGCCTTTTCGCATCTCAGCACGTTGTTTTTCATAGTGCATGAGCAGCATTCTGTCCTTGTAATGCTGGCGTTCTTTCTTGTACTGGGCACGGATCATGAGACGCCGGAAGATGCCGGAAGTCAGCTCTCCACGGCCTTCATGTCGATCCCTGATTTTATCTGCCTTTTTCTCGGTATAGGCATCGAGAATTTCATCTTCAAGGCAAATAAAGAACTGGGCCCAGCCTGGGTCGCCTTGACGGGCGCATCGGCCAGCCAATTGGCGGTCAATCCGGCGGCTTTCGTGGCGTTCAGTTCCGATCACATGCAGGCCACCGTTATCAGCCACCCCACCACCCAATTTAATGTCCGTTCCCCGGCCTGCCATATTGGTCGCCACTGTGACTTTGCCCCTTTGGCCAGCCTGAGCGACGATCTGGGCTTCGATGGCGTGGTTTTTTGCATTCAAAACCTGGTGGTCGATATCGCGTTCACGCAGCAATTGGCTCAGCAGTTCTGACTTCGCAATCGAACGTGTACCGACCAGAACGGCTCCACCGTATTTATTGATTTCCACAATCTTGTTCGCAACAGCTTCGAATTTTTCGAGCTCTGTCGAGAAAACGCGGTCATCTTCCCAGGCTCGCTTGCTCGGCTTGTTTGTGGGAACCCGAAAGACGCCGATCTTGTAGATCTTGCTCAGCTCGCGTGAGTCCTGCCAGGCGGTACCTGTCATTCCACACAACTTTTTGTAACGCAGGAAGAAGTCCTGAACGGTCACCCGTGCAGCACTATAGGTGTCGCCTTTGAATTCGAGCTTTTCCTTGGCTTGAACGGCTCCGTGGAGACCGTCCTGCCATTGTCGGCCCGGCATGACCCGGCCAGTGCTTTCATCGACGATCACCACTTCGCCGTCCATCACGACGTAATCGCGGTCGCGGAGAAATCCGATATTGGCCCTAAGTGCACGCTCTACATATTCATAGAGAGTGTCCACCGTAATCGCTGAGAAAGCGGAATGGTTGGCTCTCATCTGAACAGCACGTCGGCCCAGGCCTGTCAGTTCCGCCTTTTTCTCTTCAAGCTTCCACTTGAAGTGCTTTTCGCGGACGAGGGTTAGGGAAATCTCGTCAGCACCGAAATAGGCTGCACTTTCGTCGTGGTCAGGGTTCGACTCCACACCGATGATCAATGGGGTTCTGGCTTCGTCGATCAGCACGCTATCCGCTTCATCGACAATCGCGCAGAAGTGTCCCCTCTGAACTGGCTGGGACCCTTCAGACGTATCCTTCCCAAGAAACGCCTGCTCGAAGTTCTTCCGGAACATCTCTCCGCCATTACTCAGACGCTTGAGTTCATCGCGCAGGAAGTCGAAACCGAACTCTTTGGAAGTGCCGTATGTGATATCGCAAAGATAGGCTGCCCGACGATCTCCGTCGGACATGTCGGTGATGATACAGCCGACAGTCATACCGAGCATCTTATAGACTTTGCTCATTTCGTCGGCATCGCGCTTGGCCAGATAATCGTTCACTGTGACAAGGTGTACACCCTTGCCTGGCAGAGCGTTAAGATATGTTGGGAGGGTCGCTACCAGAGTCTTACCCTCGCCTGTCTCCATCTCGGCAATATTTGTGTAATGGATTGCCGCACCGCCCACAAGCTGAACATCGTAATGTCGCTGGCCCAGCACTCGCTTGGCAGCTTCTCGAACAAGGGCGAACGCCTCAGGGACCATCTTATTGATGTTGTCGCCCTGCCGGGCCTTCATCCGGAGGACTTTACTTTTCTCTAAAAGCTGTTTGTCGGTGAATTTAGAATATTCTGGCTCAAGCGCGTTCACTTGCTCTGCAATGATCGCATATTTTCCAAACCGGCTTCGGTAAGAGCCTATGGCAATTTGGTTGACCTGATTGATCCACTTGGTTCCAAGGCGGTTGGACATGGCGAACTATCCTCTGTTTCAGATCCGAAAGTCGGGACCGTTCCGAGTTCTTTTTGTTCAGCGATTTCGCGATTTTGCGTATGCTGATACCGATTAACATGGTAAGGACAGGAACGGGTCAAAAGTTCCCGAAAAAAAGTTGAAGAAATAACACGATCACGCCAGAAGCAAATTACCAGGCGTTAATCACCATCAAAACAGCTGTGACAAGAAACAGGATCCCAAAGATCGTAAAAGCCAGTCGGACTGCATTGATGATGATCGATTTCGTCTCTTCGAACCGGGTCGCGGCATAAACCGAGCTGATTGCCGGTACCAAGGCTGCGAGAAAAACGTACTGGTTCCAGGTGGTCGGGTCCATCATCTTCCATCTCCTGATAAAGAATCAGGCGTTTCAGGCGATTCTTCCTGGCTGCGGTACCGGATCGGGCCGCCGTAAGCATCCATGATCGCGAGCAGATTCAAGAGGCCAGCCACAGCGGTGTAAACAGTTCCGATCTCGACCAGTCGGCCAATTTTCGGATAAAGACCATTGACCACATCCTGAGGTGGGGCAGCCATCCATCCGCCCAGAATAGGAGGCTTCCCAAAGTAGCTCAACAGTCCCTGAAACATTCCCGGGAATGTGAATCCGCCAACAAAGGACTGGAAGATAAAGCTCAGGCGAAAGTTCTCTGAATCTCTCAATGGGCTAACCCATGTCCAGTAAACAACCTGTGAATTGCCAACCCACATTCCGACAACGTACAGGCCGATCACACTGGCCCCAAAAACGACGGCTTTGAACTTTCTGCCCTGATACCAATGGCCAAGACCAGGCAACAGCCACGTCAAAATCGCAGCAAGTGCCGGGTCTTTTAACAGAACTGGTTCGTCGGATGGATCAATGGGATCGTTCATAGGATCTGAATGTAACGGGTTCCCGATATTTTCACAAGATCGAGCCGCTTGCGAATGATGCTTATTTCGTGCCCTGCGTGCGAATACTGAACTCGAATGGTGTTGGCTTCGACAGTCCAAATCCACGTAAATCCCATGCTCTCATCACTTTCCCCATGAAATCGTCAGGGATCATCGAGGAATGAGAGACGCGCATCGCTCTCGAAATCGATTCCGCCAATTCCATCGCCAATCGACCTTGCCCCAATGTCGATGACCAGATTTGCTCAATCACTTCCTCTGTCCAAGTCTGCTCCGGCCACCGTTGCCTCAAAATCTGAGCCAGTTCATCATTCGACCAAGGCGCTAACACAAGCCCTTCACTCAATGAGCTTTGGAAGGCCTTACGCTGTAAGTGGATCCGGTGCGTTTCCAGCAGTTCCGGCTGATCAAATTTTGGCATCCGGGCCGACTCCACCACCAGAACCACTCGGTAGCCCTCGTTTTTCATAGATCTTAAAGCCAGTCCCAACCAGTGGCTCAGTGCGTCGCTCGAGAATTTGACCTCTGGACGGTCTGCATATAGTTGAGCCTGATTGGCCCATTGGCGAACGACCGAAAACGAATCCGTGGTTTGTTCGTTCGTGATCTGGGCATAAATAACGCGGATTCTGTTGCGTCGATGCCGATTCGTAAACTCTTTCAACCAAAGCGTTTTCCCAACACCAGTGTCGCCTTTGATCGTAAACGGTTGAACGGTGTTATGGCCATGAAACCAATCCTCGGCTGCGTCTTTTAAAATTTTATGGCACGGCAGGTCAATCCACTTCTCATCACCTGAATTGGCTTCATAGGAGATGGCAAAAGTCGGGAATTGTGCGTAAGATGGCGATCGCATCGAAATATCCCAACCATCCATTCCACGATTTGGCTGCCCATCGAATCCAAGAAATCTCTAAACGATTTTTTCGGTTGTAAGGGCAGAACAACTTGGGACGAAATTTCCAGACGACCAGAATTTCGAATCGATCAACAATGGAACGAGTTTTTGCCCCTGAAGGTCCGACCGATGGCCAGATCACGCTCGATCGCGATGAAGCTCATCACCTGACTCGTGTCAGACGCGTTGAGATCGGCAAGCCTGTCGTCGCTTTTGATGGACAAGGCCACGCCTGGTTTTGTCATCTGGCAGATTCGACCAAATCCACTGCAGTGCTCGAAGTACAGTCGGAAATCTCTATCAGCAAAGAGCTTGCAACTCCAGCGATCTGGATCGGTACCGCAACCCCCAAAGGTGACCGATTCGATTGGATTATCGAAAAAGCGACAGAACTGGGTGTCGCCCACCTCGTTCCTTTAAGGTGCGACAGATCCGTTGTCGATCCTCGTTCCACCAAACTCGACCGTTTGCGGCGGAGCGTAATCGAGGCCTGTAAACAGTGTGGTCGAAATGACTTGATGACGATCAACCAGCCTTTGAGCCTTGCGGAATTTCTGGCCTCACTCGTTCCAGGCGAACTTGGTCTGATCGCTGATCAAGGTGGAACATTCATGACCAATCTCGTTCACTCAAGTCTAAATCCAGTTCAAATAAAGGTTTGCGTTGGTCCAGAAGGTGGCTGGACCAGCGATGAACGCCAGCTTGCCCAGTCGTATGGCTGGAAGCCGGTTGGACTTGGCCCCCATATTCTCAGGATCGAAACGGCCGTGGTGGCCGCAGCTTCGGCGATCCATTCCTGCGATTGGACAACGAACTTAAAAGGTGCCTCAGAATGACGATAACCATGATTGCAAGCGGCCTTTTTCTAGGCCTTCTCGCCGGTGTCGCGGCCGGCCTGTTCGGGATCGGCGGTGGTCTGATTGTCGTGCCTGTCCTGGTCCTGGCCTATGGTTTTGATCAGAAGTCGGCCACGGGCACAAGCCTTTTTGCCATCATGTGGCCGGTTGGAATTCTCGGCGTTTTTGAATATTACAAACGCGGCGAGATGCAAATTGGAATGGGCGCCCTGATCGCAATTGGGATGCTTTTTGGTACGCTTGCTGGAGCGAAAATGGTGGTTGGAATTTCACAGACGAACATGCAGAAGCTTTACGGATGCTTCCTGCTTTTAGGCGGAACGTGGATGATCGCAAAGCCTTATATCATGCCAGCCTCAAAACCTGTTCCTACGATCATTGATTCTGTACCATCAGAACCTGTCAATAAATAAATATCTGATGTGATTTTCGTGAAATTCCGATTGGATTCTGGAAATGCTTTTGATTTTCTGTTGAAATATCAAGAGATAGGCCTGAGTCCAGCTGACTTCCAAATTCAGAAAAATGAGATGATACGACCATGATTTCTATCAGCACCTTGCAATCGTCCATGAAAAATCAGGGCGGGATGAATCGCAGGCTTTGGCTTGCCTATTGCTCATCGTTGGCGGCCACACCGATTCTGGGGCATCAGGTTTCGGGAGCGGTGACGAGCCACCCTAAATTCGACTCCGACCCGTTTGCACTTGGAGTGGCATCAGGCGAGCCAACCCCTAATGGAGTCGTGCTTTGGACAAGACTGGCCCCAAAGCCTCTCGAACCATTTGGAGGGATGAATCGTGACCTGGTGGAAGTTTCATGGGTGATTGCAGAGGATGAAGGGCTGGCAAAGCCTGTGCGGCAAGGTAAAACAGTGGCCACACCACAGCTTGGCCATAGTGTTCATATTGAAGTGGAAGGATTAAAGCCAGATCAGTGGTATTTTTATCAGTTTAGAGCTGGAGATGCAAAAAGTCGAGTGGGCAAAACTCGTACCATGCCAGCTTTGGATAGTTCACCCGAGAAGTTGAAATTCGCATTTGCATCCTGCCAGAACTATGAGCAGGGCTATTTTACAGCGTATGAGCACATGTTGAAAGAAACGCCTGACTTGGTGATCCATCTCGGTGATTACATTTATGAAGGGAAGGGCAAAGACAATCAGATTCGCAAGCATCTTGGAAATGAAATCGATAGTCTCGATGATTATCGGATCCGGCATTCTCAATACAGGCTTGATCCACACCTGAATACGATGCATGCCGCTTGCCCCTGGCTGGTGACATGGGATGACCATGAATTTGACAATAATTGTGCCGATGATATTTCCGAAGAAAAGAACGTGGATGCAGCTACGTTTCTAAAGCGTCGTGCCAATGCCTATCAGGCCTATTATGAAATGATGCCCCTGCGCAAGAGAAGTCTGCCCCAAGGACCTGATATGACATTATATCGCACGTCAAAATTTGGCAGACTGGCGGAATTCTATATCCTCGACACACGCCAATATCGTTCAGATCAACCCAACGGAGATAAAGCCAGCCCATTGAATGATGAAACCCGCAAGGCTTCAAACACTTTGATGGGGTCGCGTCAGGGCCGATGGCTGAAGTCGGAAATGCTGCAATCGCAGTCCCTTTGGAATTGTATGGCCCAGCAGGTCATGATGGGGGTTGTCAATGTGAGCCGGGATGAAGCAGAAAAATATTCGATGGATCAGTGGCCTGGATATTTGGCTGAAAGGTCAGACCTGTTGAATTTCGTGGAGACCAGAAGGGTCTCAAACCCGATCGTGTTGACAGGCGATATTCATACCAACTGGGTGAACGACCTTCGCACGGACGACCGCGATTTCAATAAGCCGATTGTGGCTACAGAATTTGTTGGAACTTCGATTTCAAGTGGTGGGAATGGGCAAGCGAATTCTCCATTCCTGGATGTATTAAAATCTCGCAATCCAGGGGTGAAATATTTCAATAATCAGAGAGGTTACGTGTTTTGTACAGTGACTGCGGATCGTTGGAAGAGCGATTATCGGATAGTCGATGTTGTCACGACTCCAACAAGTCAGGTCTCTACCCAAGCCTCATTTGTCGTCGAAAATGGCAAGGCGGGAGCCGAGCGGATTTCTTGAAATTCGCGATTGTCATCAAAATGCCATTTCAATCACTGAGGATCCAGCGAAAAAAAAGGTTCAAATCCTCTTTCTCACTGCGATCTCGGTGCTGAAATGGACTTATTCTGCAGTGGTACGAATGAAGACATCGAGTTGCTGGCCAGGTGATAATCCGGGAGCTTTGTCTTCGATGACATAAATGAC
>CAMBZY010000131.1 GCA_945872325.1 Candidatus Kuenenia stuttgartensis
GCACCGCTCGTCCGTTTCCGACCATGAATGTGTATGAACGAGGCCACCGGTTCCTGATCCTGGCGGAATTGCCGGGCGTTGATCCTGCTGCGATTGAAGTCAGTGTTGCAGGTGACACTCTGACCATCCGAGGCGAGCGTCGACGCGATGATCGTGTTCCCGACGACCAGTACCGCCGTCAGGAACGCCCGTTTGGCCATTGGGAACGAAGCGTGACCTTACCAGAATCGGTCCTGGCAAACGAAGTCTCCGCAGATATCGAAAACGGAGTTCTCCGGATCGAACTGCCCAAAGCCGTCCGTCCAAGACCTCAACAAATCCCGGTCACAGCCAGATCCGCCAAAAACCCGGGCACTGCAACCCGTCATCGAGCTTTGGAACCACCACAATCACAGACAGCCTCTCAGTTACCAAGGCCCACATTGCCAGCCAGCGAAATTGAAATCAACTCTCCAGCAGTCTTAGATGAGGGTCATTCATGAACCCAAACCCACGCTGGGTACGTGTTTCTGTGACAGGATTACCGCACGGAATGCTCCCACCTGGCATCTCTCAAGACCCTCGCCAACAGCACGAACAACAGGCCCATTTCCCCCCCGCTCCGGAAGATTTAAGCGCAGGACTTGGCCCAGCCCGTGCTACCCCTCTGGTGGATATCCACGACAATAACGATGCACTCGTCCTCGAGGCAGACCTCCCGGGCGTCGCCGAGGAAGATATCGTTGTTGAGCTTAAGCAGAATGTCCTGAAGCTGATCGCTAAAGTCCGCAGGCCTGACCTCGACAGCGCTCGCCCACTGGCCCTTGAATCCACCGTGATCGCCTACGAACGTTCATTCATCCTTAGCGATGAATTTGACCGCGAACAAATTCAGGCTGAATACGAACATGGAGTGCTCAGGCTGACCATCCCCCGCACCCAGCGGATTGTCAGCCGCAGGATCGCCGTGAATGCCCGAACAAAAAAGCCGGGCGAACCTGAAAGCTGATCCAGGTTCGCGCCAAACATTTCAACCTAAATTCTTGCTCACAATGGTGATGGCCCACTTGGTCCAGCCATTATACCCCGCGTAGGAGTTGGTCCAGCTGGTGCCAGAGTGGACGGAATATCCTCCGACAGCACAGGCGATGCATGAGGCGAACCGAGCTTCCCATACGGCCCTGATGACGATGATGATCCACCCGCCGATTCCTGAGGAACGCTCTGGGCGCTAGGAGTCCCTGATGGCTGCTGCAAAGTTGGACTCACCACGGCTGGTGATGGTGCCAATGGCGATGCTGGACTGTTCAACGTGTTCGTTTTTTGAACCTGATTGTCTGAACCAGGCATTGCCAATTGTGGCAGAGAATCGAAAATTGTCACCACCACAGCCTGCTTCCTCAGGTCTTTCACAAAACCCATCGAAGCCTCGCCGAGCTTCTCATTCCGAAGCTTGTTCTGAATATCCGTCTGAACCTCGTCGAACCGGGCTGGTCCAGCCTCCCGACTCGTCTCCAGCTTAACGATGTGAAACGCCTGCTCAGTCCCAATCGGGCCAGCCACCTGCCCCGGCTTCAGACTTGCCAAAGCTTGATTGATTTCCTGCAAAGCGAATCCACCAGGAGAGGTCTCCCACAATCCACCCTGATCAGCCGTTGGGCCTTTGCCTGCCGTTTTGGCAAGCGTTGCAAAGTCTTGATTCGCCTGAACTTGCTGAAGAACGGACTTGGCCTTCTCCTCAGCCGCCTGCTTGTTCCCAGCCTCGATCGGGATCCGGATCTCGCGCCAGGTGAGCTGTGCAGGGCGGTCAAACTCAGTCAGGTGAGTGTTGTAATAACGCCTCATATCCACCAGCGAAACGTAAGTCTTTCCGCTCAGCTTCATCCCCATGAACTCGTGAGCCACCGCATCGTTCATAAACTCTTTTTTCGCAGAGTCCAAAGACCGACCCTGCTTGCGCAAAACCTGATCAAGTTCGTAAGTCGACTCCACCTTATTCTTTTTCATCATCGGAGGGATCTGCTGTTCGACCCACACGCGTTCAATCTGCTTCAGCAAAGCGTCCTTTTGCTTATCGCTCTTCATCATCCGATGCGCTTCCTGAACGATCAGCATCCTGTCCACCATCTGGTTCAAAACCATCCGCGAAATCATCAAACCATCGCGTCTCGGGATCGACTGACCCGCCGGAACGTTCTGCTTGATCCAGTCCTGAACCGCGATGTTCAAATCATAAACAGTGATAATTTCCTTATCGACAGTCGCAGCCACCCGTCCAGCCGAAACGGCTGTGGGCGGGAGACCTTCCATACTAAAAGCCGCCATAGGACCCTGACCGGCAGCCGGGGCCGCTTTCGGTTGTTCATCCTGTTGATTGCTGGCAGGCTGCGTTTGCGGATCACTTTTCTGACCCGTATTTTGCGATACCGGTGGCAATGGCTGAGCGACCGGTTCTGCCGAAGGTGAACCTGGAAGGGGACTTGCAGCATGCTCTACCGAACTGGCAACGGGTGGCAAAGCCGCAGTCTGTGACCCTAATGGAAGTGGATTCGCACCGACAGGTTCAGGCTGAGCCTGAGGAGTTTCAATCAGAGCCACTTGGGGCGTCTGCCCGGCGACCGGTACGCTAGAGGACTCGGCTGCTTTTGGGCTTCCAACTGCTCCGAGCATGATCGGCTCGGCTCCACCCGATCTCTGGGATGGGTTTGAAGTCGCTCTGGCTGGATCTTGATTACGACTTGCCAGAATCGAGTCAGGGTCGCTAGTTCCACGGTTGATCACACTCTGGATCGGTGGCAAACTCGCCACATCCACAGGCCCTGGACTAGGCCAGTTGGGATCATCCTGAACGGACGCATGGCGACAGCCCGCCACAAGGAGCAGTATGCATGGCAAAACCCGAAATTGACCGTATGAAGTCATCACGCCCAAACCATCCTTGGAGAGGCGAAAGGGTCTAGAAAATCCGGAATAAGCCCCTTTCTAACAGAACCTGATAAATCGACAAGGCCAAATCTTGCGAACGGCCGGATGAACATCGACGTCATCCGTTCGCTCCACGAATGGTGGGCTTCACCCCACCCTACATGGGCGGCTTTGTTCCTGTAGGGTGGGGTGAAGCCCACCATTCGCAAATCCATGTGGAATGTCTGCACCATAAATCGTGGGTTGCGTTCGAACTCCCGGTTGATTTTAAAACGGGAACGAAATTTCGGCCTGCGCCCAATCTACGTGCCAGAAAACCAAAACCATCCCACAATCAGGAAATCACCTCCTGATCACAATCCGAAATCTGGGCAATAAACTCCGAAAAAGCAGACTGGTCGGATCAGAAAAACAGCGACTATCATCCCGATCTTAAGATCAACGATCCAAAAATCCCGTAAACACAATTTCGCAGATCTCAATTAATCAGCCATATTATAGACACACGAGCCAAACGGCTCAGCCGATCAAACCCATATACGCAATGATTCACCCTAATACGCAACACATCCCATATACGGGCTAAACCAGCTCTTTCCCCACGACCATAGAAAGCGACCGGACCCAGGATATGACTCAAAAACAAGCCGCCCCGCTCTGCAAAACGCCAAATGCACCGTTGATCGCAGAGAAGCCCCTGCTTCCTCCTCTCAAAACCCGAATGCAGATCAACCGTGAAAATGCCCAGCATTCGACAGGCCCGAAGTCACCCGAAGGCAAGCTGGCCAGTCGCCAAAACTCCACCACCCACGCCCTCAGAACCCAGGTGGCTCTGCCTCGCGAAATCATGGAAGAAATGGCCGGCCATTTCTGGCAACTTGCCAACGCTTACAAACCTACGAACGCGATTGCTGTCAATTCCATTCTTGAACTCACCATGTGCGCCTGGAAAAACCGCCGCCTTTTTGAACAATACGCTGTAAACAACGCTCGCTCCAAGCAAACCATCACCAATCACCGCGTCTCGAAAAATCAGAGGGCCGCTCACCATTGGTTCCAAAAACTTCAGATCGACCCCTCAAAGTCACTCATCAAACTGGCGGAATCCACCGAGGGCCTGACCCTCCTGATCGAAGCGGCCCAAACCCTTCTCGTCGAACTCATGAAACCTGATGGAACAGGCTTCTGGACAGTCAATCAACTCCACCTCGCACTCGCCCTGATGGGCTTTCGACCAACCGAGGTCTGGAATGCCCCTGCCATCAGGACGTTCTGGTCAAGCTGGATGGCCATCCATCCTCACCCTGCAACATGTGTCGACCAATGCAACAATCACACCAATGTCGAGCAGGAATATCACGAACGAATCAGCGAAGCCATCAATCACCGCCCTCAGCCCGATCTGGCCAGAACCTTTCTGGAAGATGAAATCCAGAAACGAGTCTGCTCCTGGACACAAAACTACCAGTCCCTTGAGGAGGATGAACTCGCTCTGCAACCACTCGATAAAATGTCGTCCGGATGGCCCACCGGCCGAGATTCAAACCAGCATCTCTTACACTTGAGGTACGTATCCTCAAACGACCGTAAAACACGTGAACTCCAAGCCCTCCTGCTCACCTTTCCAACCCTCGAAAATCCATCCGACTGGCAGTTCGACCACACCATGCTCCCATCCGACTGGCGTGCCGTACTCATGACTTCCAACGAAGAATCCGCCCACGATCAGGCGATCCATCAAATTTACGACCCACCTCCCCAACTTCAGGAGTCCATCGAACAGTCCATCTTCCGTAACGCCGCCTCATCACAGAATTCAGAGCCTTACCCTATCCACCCAAAGACCGTCGAACCTTTGGCTCTCAGTTCGCCGATGGCCGCTCTTGGAATCGTCCTCGCCAACGGCGGCTTTAACCATGTCCATGATGCTCAATCGGTTAGCGACGCAATGATGAAGGAATATCTCGAGAACCGGAGAATTAAAGAACTCCAATCCCCACCCCCTACCATCGACAGTCAACCAAATCCCCTTGACCAACCTCTGAAAGAATCTGAAATGCCGATCCACATGCCTCTCGTAAGCCAACCTGGCTTGGATGCCTCCTCACAGAAGTCCCCCCAAGCCCTCCTCCGCCATCTCCGTAAAGACCAGCCCAAGCCAGCATCGCCTTCAAAAAAGCCGTCAGAACGCCGTAGAAAATCGGCCTTAACCGACCCTCAAACGCCAAAAGCCAGCCTACACATGCCCCCAATCAGCCTTCGCCCGATCACTTCGGTTTGACAGTCAAAAACTCCAGAAGATCGCGCATGGCGGGCTCGCCCAAGGTGCCCGCCAAGCCTGATGGCATCACAGAGCTGGTCGATGGCCTTAGTTCTTCCACATCTGCTGACGAAACTTTTAAGACCTTTGCATCCGTATCGACAATTTCCAGATTCAGGGCATCCACCGATCTCACCACACCCATCGAGACCTGCCCACCCTTTAAAGCCACGCTGAACGAAGGATATCCCGGATGAATCCGGTCGCTCGGAGCATTGATATGATGAAACACCAAGCTGCGATCCGCCCCACGAAGGCCCGTCAAATCAGGCCCAATCTTGCCGCCCTGCCCGTCCACGGCATGACAGTTGGCACATTTTGCAGCCTCAGAATAAAAAACCTGACGCCCCTTGACTCCATCTCCACCAGTCAAATCATAAGGCGGAGGGGCAATCGCAAGTGTCGCTTCAGGGGCTGCTTCCGGAGCCCATGGAACCAGAAAATTCTCCATGGAAAGAACTTGTGAACTCGCAGCAGACCCCTTCCTGGCCGGCTTGGTCACCTCCCAGAAATCCGTTTCCGAAATCGGTAGTTCCGTGGCGGGCAACACAACTTTTAATTCCATCTCCGTTCCTGCCGACTCCAGTTTCAAACTCGCAAAATAACGCCCACCTGCCGCTTTCGAACCCGTTTTTTCGCCATTAATTTCGAGCGTAAACTCTCTGCCTGAAAGGAATGTCAACTCATGCTCGCCTTCTGCCAAACGAAGCCATCCGTGCATCATAAGTGGCTGTTTTGGATCGATCCATGCCGATTCCACTGCCTTCAAGGCCGGCTCAAAACCAGCATATTCCGCCAGTTTTTTCCGATCCATCAGCATCGGCAAAACCATTTTAGGGCCATGATCTGGCTGATCCACAACACCAATCTTCACAGACAATCCCCAAAACGCCACGGCCAGAGTCACATCCCCAATCGTCAATTGATGCACTTCCGGAGAGACCACAGGGTCGGTCGTCAGCCTGACAAGGTGGCCACCCTCTTCCACCTTAACGGCCACCACCCGCGTGGCACCGAGTTTCTGGCGACCCAGCAGAAGTTTCGGATCGTCGGGCCGATTCACCCCTTTGGGCCACTGGCCAGTCAGCAAATATTGACCAACAAATGGCTTAAGATCTTGCTCGTTCAAAGGTTCAGCATAATGGCCCACCCACTGGCCAGGGCCGGTCGAATGAGCCATCAGTGTGATCGGATCCTTCGCCTGACAGGGAATGGCAAATACAACGTAAATAACGGCTGCAATGAATGTTCGGATTCGATGAGACAGCATGACGCAAAGCGTTCCATAGTAGGATGAGGGCAGGCGTTTCCAATATCACCATCTTGATCGTATCCCTGAGGCCCGTCAATTGGTCCAGTCATGAAAACTCGCCGGAAGTCTCGACATACGGCTTCGGATCGGCTATTTTTCGATCATCACCGTCGTTGAAAAACGATTCAAATTCAAGACCATCGAGAACGTAAAATACCATGTCACTCTTGCATGGCCCTGCGTCAGGGTCAGAAAACGAACCGCCGGAAGACCCCGCCATTCAGGCCAGAAATGCCCGGCTTGGGCTTCAACTATTCGGTGTTTACGCCCTGATTTATGCACTTTATGTCATCACTGGAGCATTTCTGCCAGGTGTGATGAAGGCGGGATTGGCCGGTGTGAATGTCGCAGTGGTCTGGGGCTTTTTCCTGATCGTTCTGGCATTTGTCATGGCCCTGGTCTACGGACGACTGTGCGACCGCCCGATGTCCAGCCATAATCAGGAGAATTCCCGATGAATGGAGGAATCAATCCACAGGCCGTTATGGTCTTCGCCATGATTGTCGGCCTGACACTGGCCCTGTCGTTCTATCTTGGTTCTAAAGCCAAGTCCGCCAAGGGCTTCTTCGCAGCTGGTGGCGATATTCCCTGGTTCATCAATGGGATTGCATTTGCTGGCGATTATCTCTCGGCAGCCAGTTTTCTCGGCATCTGCGGCATGATTGCATTTTACGGATACGATGGTTTCCTTTATTCCATCGGCTATCTGGCCGGCTGGGTCGTGGCCCTTTTTGTTGTGGCAGAGCCACTCAAACGGCTTGGAAAGTACACGTTTGCCGATGCATTGGCTGCCAAATACGACAGTCGTGGGATCACCGCCGCTGCCGGCCTTTCTACACTCGTCGTATCCCTCTTCTATCTGATCCCACAAATGGTCGGCGCCGGAGTTCTCGTCAAGCCACTCTTGGGCCTGCCGCACTGGGCCGGAGTGATTATGGTGGGCACCGTGGTGATCATCATCGTGATGACCGCTGGTATGGTCAGCACCACATATGTGCAATTCCTCAAGGGACTCCTGCTCGTATTCTTCAGCACCATTCTCACTGTCCTGATCTTGCAGAGAGGCCTGGAAGTCACTCCGAAAGATAGCCCTGTCAAGCCTTTAGAGGCTCAGTCGCAAGTCACCCGATCCGATGGACAGGTTCTGATCAACGGCCTTCCCAAAAGCCAATCCCAGTTCCGCGCTGTCGGCCACATTCTCGAACTGCCCGGTGGAGTTCAAAAAACTGGCCCGCTCACCCCCTGGGGTTATCTGCAAGCCATTGCCGGTAGCAAAATTGTGACCTGGTCGAACAAAACCACCAAGGCTGATGATGGCACAACCACTGTCACATACACGCCTAAGGAACAACTCGGTGCCGACCTGCTTCAGCCTGGTAACCACCCCACCTTTGCTGGCCTGAAACAGGGTAAACTCAATGAGAAGCTGAACTTCATCTCACTGCTTCTGGCCCTGTTCTGTGGAACGGCGTCTCTGCCCCACATTTTGATCCGATATTACACCGTCAGGAACCCCGCCGCAGCTCGAAAGAGCACGATCGTGGGGATTGGCTCGATCGGA
>CAMBZY010000132.1 GCA_945872325.1 Candidatus Kuenenia stuttgartensis
AAAGTGAAGAAAGCGGTAGCGACTAAAGCAGTTGCGAAAGTAGCTGTCAAGCCAGCAGCCAAAGCGGCACCAGTGAAAGCGGCTGCCAAGCCAGTGGCGAAGAAGGAAGTGGTCAAGCCGGCCGTGAAAGCCGTCGCAAAAGTGGCTGCCAAGCCAGCTCCTAAAGCGACTCCAGTGAAAGCCGCTGCCAAGCCCGTGGCAAAGAAGGAAGTGGTCAAGCCAGCCGTGAAAGCGGTCGCGAAAGTGGCTGCCAAGCCAGCGGCTAAAGCACATGTGAAGGCTGCTGCGAAGCCTGTCGCGAAAAAGGCTGTCGTGGCCGTAAAGGCGCCAGTGAAGGCTGTTGCGAAAGTGGCGGTCAAGGCTGTTGCGGCAGCTCCCGTTAAGGCGGCAGCCAAGCCTTCAGTGAAAGCTGCGGCCGTGAAAAAGCCAGTGAAAGCCGTGCCCAAGGCGAAAAAAGGCTGAGAAGGCTGATTAAACCTTAATCACGCTCAGAAGCGTATTTCTGTCCGCCCGGTCTCGTTCCCAAGACCGGGCGGAATTTTTAGATTGAAGTTAAGACGCGTGTCGTTTATGCCTCAGAATTTATTCGTAGCGGTTTTCGAATCAGATCCAAATCCCGCCATGCCTGGGGACATGTCATAACAGTGGTAAATTCCCAACATGTCGGGGGGGACCTTTTACGGTTCTGGCGAATCTTCAAGAAATTTTCACAGAGTGATTTGCTGAGCTGGAGAAAGAGTCCAGAGGCGTTGAGAATCCGGATTTTCCGGAAAAAACGAACTTCGACGGTGGTTGCTGAGGAACTTCTGCGACAGCGCTCTTGCCTAAATGCCCATGAACTCATCATGATAAGAGCTAAGTACCAAACGAAACACTCGGGAATTCCGCCAGGTCTTTGGCTTGAACCAAAGTTGGTGGTTGTCGCGAATGAGCCAGAGAATCATCAGTTCCGCCATCATCCGAATCGTCTCGATATCCAGATTCTGGTTCACCCGTGTTTTCTTGGGAAATGGTTGAATGAGTCGAGTATCCACAAAGGCTTACGAGCATTTGTGGATTGAAAAAGGCCAACTTGGGGCCATCTGCTGAAAGGCAGTCCTGAGGCGGTTTTTTGGCTCATCCTAAAAATACTCCAAATCGCATCATGCTCTAGGGGAGCAAGCCTCGATGAGTCAGTCCGACATCATCATTGAGATCAAAAACCTGACTAAAGTTTACCGGGACTTCTGGGGTCGCCCCAAGGTTCAGGCACTTAAGGCACTCGACCTGCAAGTCAAACGCGGCGAGATCTTCGGCTTGCTGGGCCCGAACGGCTCTGGCAAGACTACCACGATCAAACTGTTGCTGGGCCTGCTCTTCCCAACCGAAGGCGAAGCCCTGATCTTCAACGAGCCGACCACAAACGTGGCCAAAAACGAGCGGATCGGCTATCTGCCTGAAGAGTCCTACCTCTACAAGTTCCTGAACGCTGAAGAAACGCTCGACTTTTATGGTCGACTGTTCAAAATTAGTGGTGCAGAACGCCGTAAACGGATCAACAAACTGATCGACATGGTCGGCCTTAACCATGCCCGCCACCGTCAGTTACGCGAATACTCCAAGGGTATGCAGCGACGTATCGGTCTGGCTCAGGCTTTGATCAACGATCCAGAACTGGTCCTGCTCGACGAACCGACATCGGGTCTTGACCCAATCGGTACCGCTGAGATCAAAGATCTGATTCTCGACCTCAAAGCTCAGGGCAAAACGATTGTTCTCTCAGGCCACCTTCTGGCCGACATGCAGGACATCTGCGACCGGATCGCGATTCTCCACCGCGGTGAATTGCGCGAGCTTGGCCGCGTGCAGGATCTCCTGACTGTTCAGGACATTACGCAGATCAAGGTCAAGGATTTGCCAGATTCGGCCATCGACGAAATTCGTCAGGTGATCGAGCGCCATAACGGCAATCTGGTCTCTGTGGATCACCCGACCACGACCCTTGACGAACTCTTCCTGCGTATCGTTCGCGAGAGCGACCAGTTCCCTGGCCGCCGTCACGTTACGGATCGTGCCAAGGCCGACGCTGGCTCGCCCAATAATTCCTGAGACAATCCAAGGCATCCTTCATCGCTGGGTCAATGGCCCTTAAACGATTCGCCAACACTCCGGCGATGAAACTCATGCCACCTCCGTACCTTGCGGAGTGTATTCGCGTCATATCACGATCCATAAGACGATCATTTCAATCGTGACCCTCGGTGGGATATTCAATAACGTGCTGGACTCCATCTTTCTCATTGCCCAAGCCGACGCAGCCGCTGCCACACCGCAAGCTGCCAGTTGGCTGATGAATTTCATGGGTTGGGTGTACCTGCTGGGTGACCCGGCCATTACGACCAAAGGTCTTCTCGGGTCGCTCCTGACCTGGCTGAAGATCATCGGCCTGTTCAGCCTGGTTGCCTGGATAGGCGCCCGGGTTCTTCAGGCCATCAAAGACCGTATCTCGCTGCCTGCCCTTTCCGGGCTTGCCGCAGCCGGTCTTGTTGGAGGACTGATCAGCATTCTCCTGCAGGTCCTTCAAAGCACAGGCCGACTCGCTTTGCCGATCATTGGAGGAGTCTCTCCGGCGATCATTCTGGCCATTCTGTCGATTATTGCCGTCGTGGTCTGGCTGGAGGCCACTTTGTGGATCTCCATGAGCCGCCGCGAGTCGCCTGGCGACAAACTCCTCCTGATCGCCATGCACATTGCACTCGCCTTCGGGATGTTCTCCGGCATCTATATCGTTCAGAATTATGCCTCAACCCAAGGGATCAAAATTTCGATCCTGGAAGGTATCCAGCAAGGTTCCCGGATGGGTTTGACCTTCATGGGTTACACCGCTCTGGCCATGCTCGGATTCAGGTTATTGCAAGAGTTACGTCGGGTGAATCCGATCCGGACCATGGCCATCGCCTGGCTCTCCCGTAAGGAAGCTACCCGACGGATGTGGGCCCCTTATGTGGTCACAGCTGTGTTCCTGGTGGTTCTGGCCTTCACCCACTGGTTCCTCCAGCCGCCTCGACCCGCTGAAATGAGCCGCCTGTTCGTGGGGACTCTGACCCTGCTGTGCTCGTTGCTGATCACCCTGATGATCATCTTCCTGTCACCTTTGTCACTTCCAACCGATATCCAGCAACAGACGATTTATACGATCGTCTCCAAGCCTGTGAGCCGACTGGAAATGATCTGGGGCCGGATTCTGGGCTACATGACACTGGTCACCCTGATCATCGCCCTGTTCGGCGGAATCAGCTACATCTATTTGATCCGGCAGGTCAACAGCACGATCCGTCTGACAGCCGCTGAAGCTGAATCGATTCGCAGTGGGAACCCGCTTCGGGCCACCCAACTCGACGAACAGGCTGAGCAACTGACAGCCCGGATGTCGGCCCGCGTGCCTGTGAAGGGTTCGCTCCTGTTTCGTGACTCTCGCGGAACTCCCCAGATCAAGGGGATCGACGTTGGTCAGGAACTTGAATACAGAACCCACGTGGAAGGTGCCACACCATCCAAAGGGATCTGGCGATTTGGGGTCATTTCGCACCCGTTTGACGAAGTGCGGAACATGGCTGCCCGTGACTCAGGCAAACCGCCTGGCCCACAGCAATACCCAATCCTCGACCGTCGCGTTCCTGTGGATAACTTCTTGCGTGCTGGGACTCTGGAATATGTAGACAACCAGATTGCCACCCTCAAGGCTCAGCAATCCAAGGGCGTTAAGGGCCTGGAATCGAATATCGAGGCCCTTCAGACCCAGCGACGCCCTCTGGCAAACAAAGATGCAGAACTGAAAGCGGCCCTCAAGGCTGCCCAGACTGCGGACAAGCAGGACGAAATCAACCGTGTCCAAGGCGAGTTGGCCTTGATCCACAGTGATCCGTTCAAAGTGGAAATGACATTCACCATCTACCGGACCACCAAGGGCCGTGTGGGTGAGCCAGTATTTGCTTCGATGAAGGTTTTGAATCCCATCACTTCCGAGCAATACGAAAACACTTTCCCTGTCAGGGAATACTACACAGACATGCAGACGATTCCAGCCTCGTTGCTGGTCGGTTCGGGCGGGTTCTTGAACATTGAGATTCAGTGTGTCAGTTCCACACAATATTTAGGCATGGCTGAGAGCGACCTGTTCGTTCTGGCCTCAGACGGATCGTTCTTCTGGAACTTCTTCCGTGGCCTCATGGGTGTATGGCTTCAGGCACTTGTTCTGACCTCGATCGGCGTCTTTGCAGGTACGTTCCTCAGCTGGCCGGTGGCATTGCTCACCACGATCGCCTTCTTTATTGGCGGTCAGGTCGCTTTCGGCTACCTTCAGGAATTTGCCATTCAGGCCCAGACCGGCGGTGGCCCGTTTGAGTCGCTCTATCGTCTTCTGTCGCACGATAACCAGATGGCCGACCTGACCCCGACCCTGGCCGTGGTCACAGCCAAGACACTTGACTCGCTGATTCTGCCTGTCATGTCGCGACTGGTTTACGTGGTTCCCAACTTCGCTTCACTCGATGTCTCCAACTCCGTTGCAGACGGCTTTGCCGTGACAAACGACAAGATGATTGGCAATGCCCTTATGGCGATTGCTTATGCTCTGCCGTTCTCTGTCGCTGGTTTCTTCGTGCTCAAGAATCGTGAGGTGGCCGCATGACGAACATATTCGGCGATCGCAAAATCCGTTACTGGATTATCATCCTCGTTCTGTTCGGGATCATGTATCCCTACAGGCAGTGGCTTAACAGCGAAAAAGATCGTCTCGATCTCGGTGAAGCCACCCTTGGTAAAGTGGACACCGGCAGCTTCATGCTCAAACTGGCACTGCTGGGTGGTGCCCGGGGCGTGGCCGCCAACGTGCTTTGGACTCGCGCCATCGAACTTCAGAGGATCCAGGAATGGGACCGCATGAAGACCACGGTGGACCTGATCACCAAACTCCAGCCGCACTTCCTTGCTGTGTGGACCTATCAGTCGTGGAATCTGGCTTACAACGTCTCTGTCGAATGGGATGCCCCTGAAGACAAATACGACTGGATCAAGCAGGGGATCAACTTCGTTCGCGACGGGGTCTCCAAGAACCAGAATTCGCCCGACCTTCAGTGGGACACAGCCTGGACTTACTACCACAAGCTGGGTTTTGCTGACGAAGCGATCATTTTGCGGAAACTGTTCCGCGACGACAAAGACGAACCGTTCAAGACCAACCCGGTCAACAAGTCGATCCAGAACGACAACTTTCAGGTCGGTGGAGGCTGGTTCGAATCGGCTGTCAATCTGGTGGACAGCGGTGCAAATCGCTTGAACACCTCGATTGAAAGCACCGTGGAATATGTCGATGCCCCTACCCAGCGTAAAGGCCGGGCGGGCGACCTCGCATTCCGTTCCATGCCAGCCCACGCCCAGACCCGCTATGCAGTGAGCCTGGAAAAAGAATCCATGAAAGACGTTCCTGCTACATTCGGCGAACTCGCTGCTGCCGAATGGAACAACGCCCTTCTGAGCTGGAGAAAATTCGGGGATTACACCTACGAGGCTCCAAACGACATTCCTCTTGAAGACAAACGGCTTGTGAAAAACAAGGTCCGTATCGCTGATGGCGAAGATTACCGGGTCTTCGACAAAATGACCAAGCCTGAATACTGGCAGGAAGAGCTTGGTATCAAGGTCACAGCCAACGATGCCATCGCTCTGGCTGAGAACAAAAAGCACTGGACGGACCGTTGGGGTACTCAGATGAACTACCCTTACTGGACCGATCGGTGCCGCGCCGAAGCCACAAGCGAAGGTGTGAGCGCCCGCCGGATGTTCTATGAAGGCACAAAGGCCTATCGTCGTGCGGACTTCCAGACGGCTGTGAAGTTTTATCGCGATGGCTTGAATCTCTGGAAAGACCTTCTAAAAGGCCACCCGAGCTATGGCAACGACGACATCAACAAGAAGGACACGGGCCTGATCGTCAAACGATACAAGCGTGCCTTCCTGCAAGCTGGTCTCGGTAACGATCTGCCTGCCGATACACCGTTTCTGGACTTCCTGAAAATTGCTGAAGCGGACACCTCGGTGGATCCGTTCGACGCTCAGGAAATGCTCCCAAGCACGCCTGGTGCGAGTGCAGGCGGCGGAGCAGGTGCAGCAGCTGGTGCCGGTGCAGCGGGTGGTCGTCCGACGACTCCTCCTCCAGCCATCAGACCGACTTCTCCAAACGTTCAACCTCTGAAATAATTTCAGTGGCGAGAACAGCGAAACGACATCTAAAAGAAGCAGGCGGCATGAATTGTCCGCCTGCTTTTTTCGTTTCATATCCGGCTCGCCGATCTGGCTTGACCTGTTCGAAACCGTCTCTGCTTTCTAAAATAACAAAATCACCGCGACGGCCTGCGTTTGATCTGAACCCAACCAAGGCTGACCGCGAATTTCCAGACTCCGCCGGTGCTTTCTTAAACCGGCCCCTGAGGAGACTCCCCAGATCATGTCCGCCAGCACATCAGCCGAACCGACCGTCATCCGGGTCGGACATAGTCCTGACAGCGACGACGCCTTCATGTTCTATGCCCTGACCCACGACAAAATCGACACCGGCGGCCTGAAATTCGTTCACCAGCTCGAAGATATCCAGACCCTCAATAACCGCGCCCGCAACGGCGAACTGGAAGTCTCAGCCGTCTCGATCCACGCCTTCGCGCACCTGGCCGACACCTATGCTTTGCTCTCATCAGGCTCGTCCATGGGCGACAAATATGGCCCTAAAATCATCACCACGAACCCTGATCTGACGATGGAAGATATTCGCAGCGGAAAGGTCAAAGTGGCGGTTCCCGGCCTCCTGACCACCGCCTATCTTTCATTCCGACTCTGTTTTGGCGATGCTGCTCCCGTGGAAGTGGTTCCGTTTGATCAGATCATTGAACGAGTGCTGGACGGCACTTACGACGCCGGCCTGATCATCCACGAAGGTCAGCTTTACTATCCTGAAAAGGGCCTTCGCCAGCTGGTGGACATGGGCGTCTGGTGGTACGAGACCACTGGCTTGCCACTGCCCCTCGGCGGCAACGTGGTTCGCAAGGATCTCGGTCAGGAACAGGTCGAAAAAATCGCCCGACTGCTCAAAGAGTCGATCGTTTATGCTCTGGAGAATCGCCAGGAAGCCCTCGATTACGCCCTGACCTACGCTCGCGACCTCGACCCAGCCCTGGCCGACCGCTTCGTAGGCATGTACGTCAACGAATGGACGGTCGATTACGGTCCAATCGGACGCGAGGCCGTTCAGGTCCTGCTCGACAAAGCCGCTGAAGCGAAATTGATCCCCAAGCGGGTCGATGTTCAGTTTGTTGGCTGAGATTTGCTGCAACATGTCGCCCACCTGAACAAACTCTGGTGGGCGGGCCTGTCTATTAGGATTAGGCCGAAAATAACCTCCCGTTTTACTTTCAAGGCGATAGCCACGGTTTCGGCGTTTGAATCTAGCCGCAGGGCGATAGCCCCCGGTTTCTTCGATTTAGAAACCCAACCGGGGCCAGCGACAAGCCCTGCTAGCGCAGAGTTTCGGGGATTGAATCTAGCCGCAGAACGCTAGCCCCCGGTTTCTTCGATTTAGAAACCCAACCTGGGCTAGCGCCAAGCCCGGCTAGACAACAACCGCTGTGCTTGGCCATGGTTCGCTTAAAAAACGTAAGTTTTTCGGCCTGTTCCAGAGTTCGAGCTTCAGCCTACGCGCCCGTGCTCTGCTTGAGCCGGCGTTTCGCTGAGGTATTGGCGTACCTCAAGCTGCATCCGGTCCAGTTCGGCCAGAAATCCGGAGACGGAGCTTCGGTAATTCGTGGGATTTGTTTCCACCTGGCGGATTTGACGAATCCAGGCCTGAAATTGACGGATTCGATCCAGTGTCGTATCGAGTTCTTCATCGTTGGTGATCATGCCGCTTCTCCACCAGTTCCATAATTCCACGCTCGCCGCCACCGCGTTTTGTCTTCCAATATTCTATCATGGTCTGTTCGCCGCCCAAAGTCGCCAGACGTCTGATCCAGAAGACGCTCGCTCCGAAATGAGAGTCGGCCGAGGTGTGATCAAATAAAAC
>CAMBZY010000133.1 GCA_945872325.1 Candidatus Kuenenia stuttgartensis
TGATTTTTGGATCATGGTCATGGTGCATTCCTGGGTTGAATGATACAGGATCAAATAGGGATTAGAGCTTTTCTTAAAGCTATTGTGGTTGGTCAGGGTATGGATCGTCAAACAATATTTTTTGGGCTTAATTTAACATGGGCGTCAACCAGATCAGTTACACAGCGAGCGACTTGAGTTTAACGACTGGCAGATGAAAATCTGGGCGTTTTTCTAGGCGTTGGATTTGATCGGATTGAGTCTATAACATGAGCATGCTCAGAAGCATATTTCTGTAGGCATGGTCCCCTGACCAGGCGTTTTTTTTGCCATCTCAAAGGGTTTAGTTAGAACTAATTGTGCAGTAGACCTTTGTGGCTCATAAAACGGTAATTCGCAAAACTAGATAAAAATGACGCCAGAGTTCATAACTCTGGCGTCCATCGCTTAAAAGTCTGTCCTACATCAGATCAGGTCCAACTCAGTGTGAGCCGGCCTTTTCTGATTCCACTGGATTGGGAATATAATCTCCCTTTAGCAGTTTCATCAGGACATTCATTTCGCGGTCGGGTAGCTCGGTTTCGTCGAAGCCTGGCATTTGATCCTTGGCTTCAAGGAACCCGTAGCGGTCAGCAGCATTTGGATGACGGATCATTCGATCAGTCCAGCGGACACTTCCCCAGCCAAACAGGTTCGGAGCCTCTTCCTCGCCGCCTTCGCCTAAAGCCCCACCGGGATCAACCGTGTGGCAACGTCCGCAATCTTTCTTGAAAAGTTCCAGGCCAGGGTGCTTGGCAACTTCTTCTTTACTCAGCCAGTCTTCTACGGTTTCGTCGTCAGCAATCTTGGCAAAAGTTGCGACGAAGTCCGCGACCTTATCGAGTTCATCCGGCTTGAGCTTGGAAGTTTTCTTCCAGCGTTTCATGCCCCCACATTGAGGTGTGGTGCCGAAATATTTCACGTCGTCAGGGTTCGCCAAAAGGCCACGCACCCAGTTTCTCGAGCCGAAACCGGAGAGGTCGGAGGCCACCTGTTTGGTCATGGCCAACTTGCCGTCCTTCCCGCGTTCCATCACGCCTTTACCATTCATGTAGTGACAGGACAAGCACTTCTGTTCGAGAATCTGCATGCCTGTGTGCAATGGATCGTTCAGCAGAACGTATCGTGAACCCTCTGGAGGCACACCTGCTTTCGGGTGACCTGCCAGAAAGAGGGCTCTTTGGCGTGCCACATCGGCTTTTTTACGACTGACCTGAAAGTCCGCGTTGCCAGAGTCCTCTTTCATCGCTTCCATCGTCAGCAGGCCGGCAATTCCGGTTAGCCCGAAGACCAGTCCACAGGCCAGGAAGTGAGCCAGTTTGCGTGGAATGAGCCTCTCAAGCAGAGGAAAAGCGAACAGGGCCGCAACGATTGCGCCGGGCACAATGATCGCGCCGATGATCTCATTCTCGCCTGCAAAGGCTGGATTTTTAAGGAGTTGGAACAGGCTCAGGAAATACCATTCCGGGCGGGCTGGATAGTCGCTAGAACTTGGTTCGGCAGGAGCGTCGAGTGGGGCACCCCGCTCCGCAATTGCGAAGAAGGCGACCACGCCTACCACGGCCACGCTAGCCACTGTGTCCATGAAGACTTGCTTGGGCCAGAATGGTTCGGAGCCAGTCGCTTTTTTGGGAGCAGTTACACCGTGGCGACGAAACACCATGATGTGGGCGGCCAGAGTTAGAACCAGAAGTCCTGGAAGTACACCGACGTGGATCCCAAAGAACCTGGTCAGTGTCTGGTTGCCGTATTCGCTGCCACCGACGACCACTTTTTGAACCTCAGCGCCCACCAAAGGCGTTATGCCCATGATGTTTGTGGCGACCTTTGTGGCCCAGTATCCTTTTTGATCCCACGGCAGTAGATAGCCCGTCAAGCTGAAGCCAAGGGTGATGAACAGAAGAATCATGCCGAGCCACCAGTTGACTTCACGAGGTGCTCGATATGCTCCTGCCACAAGAACTTGAATCAAGTGAAGGAATAGGAGAATGACCATGGCCTGAGCGCCGAAGTGGTGCATGCCCCGCACGAACCATCCGCCGACCATCTCATAGCTGATAAAATAGACGGAACCCCATGCTGTAGAGGAGCTTGGGCTATAGGCTGTCATCAGGAAGATGCCAGTGACCAGTTGCATCATGAAGGCTGTTGTGACGGCCGAACCAAAAACATACTTCCAGCGAGCCCCACCTTTGACGGGTTCGTCGAGGGTTTCGCTGATGAGGTGTTTGTAGCCGGTCCGGTTATCGAGCCAGTCGGAAAGTTGCTTAAGCAAGGGGGGACTTCTCCGGAATGGCGGTGCGGAATCGTTCGAATTTGACACGAATTTCAGGGTCATCGCTTGCGGGCGACTTTTTGAGGTCCACCGTGAGTGAGTCCATTGCGCGTGGAGGAACTTCGTTCTTCGGTTTGCCGTCGAGGCTGAAGGCACTGGTGTGGCATGGACAGAAGAAAGAACTGCCGTCAGGGCCGAGGCTTACAGCGCAGCCAAGGTGAGGGCATTCTGCCGAGAAAGCCTCGACTTTTTCGCCTTTTTTCACCAGCCAGACCGAGCCGATTGGTTCTTCAGGATATTGGACCCAGGCATCTTTAGTCTTTCCCAGGACAGGGAAAACGCGGGGGATACCTTCTTGTAGGTCAGAAATTTTTGCGAGTGTCTGGAATCCATCGCTCGTGGAATCGCTGTCCTCTGTGGCAGACTTTTTGAGGATTGGGGAGAGGATGAAACCGACCCCTGGGATTGTCAGAATGGCTCCAATAATTGAGCCAAGGACAATCGAGCCGATTTTATGAAACGAACGCCTGTTAGGTTCGATCAATGGTATCTCTTTGGGTGTTTCACCCACGGGAGCCTCCGTTTCATGATCAATGGATAGAAGGATGAAGCTGGATTCGTCGGGCGGATGTCCGGATGTTGGTAGGAATCCTGGCGGGCTTATCCGATAAACATAGTCGTTTTTGGATCACAAATCAACTCATTTGGAGCGAGTCATGAGAGAAACACCATGTTCTGGATAACAAAGTCCAATTTTAACAGGTGTTGGTTTGGAAATCCACCAATCTAAACCACGTTCCTTTTGTAAAAAGAATTTTTCTAAGATGAAGCTATCCAAAGGGACAGCCCACACCAGCCAGAACCTAATGTGAGTGAGTCGCAAAAAAACTTTCTGGCGAGTGTCAGATTTTGCTTGCGTTGAACTTGACATAATCGTTATAGTCTGCGTTGTTGATCCAACCCATACGAACAGTACATTGATATCCCTCCTCAGCTTCGCTCATACCTATCCGGCGATTCGAATGGTTGGTTCGGCTCAAGGTGGATTCTGCAGGATGCGACTCATGGATTGAGTAGCCGCTTGCCCGTCCTTGATTCATGGATGAAACTGCAGCATAGATCGAACTACGATTTGGAAAGGATGCCAACGTTATGAGGGAAAAGAACCGACCATTGATCGGTATTAACACCGATTTTGTGGTAACCTCCAAGCACAAAATGCCCCATAGCTTTATGCGATCCGGTTATTATGACTGCATCGCGGCCTCGGGCGGCATTCCAGTGCTGATTCCTCCGTTGACCAAAGACACCGATCTGAACCCGCTTCTGGATCGGCTCGATGGTATTGTTTTGACAGGCGGCGATGACCTTGACCCTCGCAAGATGGGCCTTCCTCATCACCCTTCCGTGAAAAAAATTGAAGAGCGACGCGAGATGGCTGACAGGCTTCTCGTCCGACTCTGTCAACAACGCAAAATGCCGACCCTGGGGATTGGGCTTGGCATGCAGGAAATCAATTTCTTTCTGGGTGGACAGCTTTATATCCACCTTCCCGAGGAATATCCTCGCGGACTGCCTCACAACGACATCAATGGAGGAGTCCACAGGCACGTTGTCCATCCTGTGAAAAAGACTCTGTTCGAAGAGATTTACGGCTCCGATGAAATGCATGTCAACAGCATGCACCACATGGGTGTGAAGAAACTGGCCCCTAACTTCGTCGCAGCAGCCCTTGCTGTAGATGGACTTGTGGAAGCCATGGTTTATGATCAGCCTGACTGGTGGTGCGTGGGCGTTCAGTGGCATCCAGAAGCCGATGGACTGATCTCACTCGATACCCAACTGCTCGAAGCTTTTGTCGAGGCTTCAGCCAATTATCGCGCCAAGCCACAATTGAAGCTGGCCAAAGCCGGCTGATACGCTGGAATCGTCAAAGATTTCTGCGATTTGTTCCAACTCACGAACGACTCAAAGCCACACCGGAATTCAATTCCGGGGTGGCTTTTTCGTGTCGATGACTCTTGTGCGGATCTGAAAAAACTCGAAACAGTCAGTCTTTCAGTTCCTTGATTTCCACCTTGCGGAACTCAATCGGATGACTTTCGGCCTGAAGTGAGAGCCATCCGCCTTTAAGAGCCAACTCTTTTCGAGCAGATTCTGGCATATTCTTGACGTTCTTATCTTTTGGATCAAGCTGGGTTTTGGTGTATTCGATCACGGTTTTGCCGTCCACAATGTGGCGGATCACGTTGTCTCCATGAACTTCCACCTCGGCCGTCACCCATTGATCGCCGTCGTAGGTTTTTGACGTGGATGTGGTGCAGTGTTGGGTGTGGAGCTTATCCTTATAGACCACGTGCGTTCCCGGGGTGCAAAGGTTCAGGGTTGATCGCTCGCCTTTCCCAAGTCCTCCCAGAAACTGGACTTCGATCGAGACTGGGAAGTCTTGGCCGACCGTCATCGTCTTCGGATCCTGACAGTGAATCATGACCCCGCTGTTACGAGTCGCCCAGCCAGGTCCACCCTTGCACTGGTCACCCGTGAACCGGTACTCGATACGGAGGACGTAATTTGAGTAAGGTTTTTCGAAGAACAGGTGACCAAAACGCTCTTTGAAATCGTCGTATTGATCGTAAGCGACTTTGATTACACCGTTTTCGACACGAAAAGTATGACGGCTGTCTTCACCGAACTTTTCACCGGTAATTTTTGGGGTCCAGCCCGTCAGATCCTTACCATTAAAAAGCTGGACCCAGTCGTCGGCCTGAACATTTGCGAAGCTGGTGACAAGTAGCGCAACTGCCAAACTACGAACAGTTGTGAGAAACCTTGGATACATGGCATGATTCCCTGATGTTTACGTGGTTGGTTGGACCGAAATCTGAGATAGAAATCTCACATCCGATTTGGAGGTGAATATATCAGAAACTGTCGCGGAAAGTGTTTTCTTCTTGCCAGATGGAATCCTCTTCTGTTACTTTTTGTGCTCAACAAGTTGTTCGTTTTGACAGAATCTGGCTCTGTTACCTGGCAGGCCATAGTTGCTTAGATGGTTAGCAAGTTCTGATGCTGTCAGTGTTTGATAGACTTGCTCGATTGATCTTCTAGTTTCGATTTCGTATGTTCACCGGAGGATTCCATGAAAATCGCCATGCCTGATAAAACCCGTTTGCACCGTTCAGGCTTCACTTTGATCGAACTATTGGTCGTCATCGCAATCATCGCCGTGCTGATCTCGTTGCTCCTCCCTGCGGTGCAATCGGCTCGTGAAGCGGCTCGCCGCGCCCAGTGCATTAACAATATGAAGCAAATCGGCCTGGCCATGCACAATTACGAAAGCACGCATGGCAGCTTCGCGCCTGGTAAAAAAGGCTGTTGCTGGGGTACCTGGCCTGTCTTTATTCTGCCATATCTGGAGGCTGGGAATGCATTTAACGCATGGAATAACGTAGGCACTTACGATAATGCTGCAACCGACATGTTTCGATATTCCGGCGCAGGCAACTCCACTGTAACCACCACGAGAATCGCGGCTTATACTTGCCCTAGCGATACTCCAACAGCTGGTTTTGCGAATATTCAGTCGTACAATTACGCCGTGAATTTCGGAAATGTGACGCAGTCGCAAGCCGCCACTGCGAAAGACTGGCAAGGAAAGACCAGCTATTTTGGCGGGGCGCCGTTTTGCGATATCTATCCAAGAACCGTCAATGGGGTGACTGTCGGCTCGACGGTTTCTCAGTCAGGAACGATTGGAATCGCTCAGATTAGCGACGGAACTTCAAACACACTCATGGTTTCGGAAATTGTGCAGGCTCAGGGCGGAGACCTCCGTGGATTTGTCCACTGGGGCGATGCATCTGCTTTTGAAACCCTTTTCAAGCCAAACGACCAAAATCCGGATGTGATTTATACGATTGGCTATTGCAAGTATCCGTTGGGGAACAATCCACCTTGCGTGGCATCGGGGACTGGAAAACCGGCAAACAACTTCGGTTCGCGAAGTCGCCATCCAGGTGGCGTAAATACTCTGTTCTGCGATGGTTCAGTCAAATTTATGAAGAGTTCGATCGATACGCAGGTCTGGAGATCGCTCAGCACCACACGAGGCGGAGAAGTGATCAGCTCCGATGCTTATTGAATCTCAAATCTTCAAGAATTTTCGCCACGGAACGACACGAAATTACACGGAATTGAATTGACAAATATTTGCAATTCATCGGTTTGTGTATGTCTGCGAGATTCCGTGAGTATCCGTGGCAAGATTTTTTTCCTGCCCTGATCTCAGGATGATTTGAGCATCAAGGCAATCTGTTGCTTAACCGATTCCAAGGCTTTATCGACCGGTTCCGGAAGAGTGGCACCTGATGCGGCCCGGTGGCCCCCTCCGCCAAACTTTCCAGCCAGTTCGCAGCAGTCTATGTCACCGCGGCTACGCAGGCTCAACTTGATCCCACCTGCCGGTAGCTCCATGAGCAGAAAGCCCAGTTCCACGCCCAGAATGCTAACAGTATAGTCCACAAGATCTTCTGTATCGCTGGGAAGGGCGCCGACTTTTTCCAAGGCTTCGCGGGTGACGGTGGCCCATGCCACTCGGCCGTCGAAATCGGTCTTTAGGCTGGTCAGGGTCTCGCCGACCAACCTCAGTCTGCCAAGGGTGTTACGTTCAAACAACTTCTTGAAAATCTCGGAAATCGGGGCCCCGGCTTCGATCAAATCAGCGATGATTCTCAGGGTCCCAGCCGATGTGTTCGGGTGGCGGAACCAGCCTGTGTCCATGGCGATGGCCGTCAGGATCCCCGTCGCTATGTCGGAATTGATTTTGCCCTTGAGGTGATTAATGGCCTCAAAAACAAGTCTTCCCGTGGCTTCGATCGATGTGTCTACCAGAAAATTTTGAGCCAGATCAGGATCGCGGCTGACGTGGTGGTCGATCACCAACTTGGGGCCCTTGAACTGGCGTACCCATTCACCAAACCGGCCCAACTGGCTCCAGCTCGAAAGGTCGAGAATGATCAGGGCCTGAGCATCCTTTAAAAGGAAATTCGACTGGCCACCTTCTTGATAATGATGCAGGAGACGGCGATCAGGATCGAGAAAGTCGTATCTTGGGGGGAGTGGGCTGGTGTTTACGCAGCGGATATCTTTGCCCATCCTCAGAAGAGCGTGCGCCAGGGCGACTTCGCTGCCCAAGGCATCGCCATCAGGCCTGATGTGTGTGGTCAGGACAATTCGGTCATTTCGCTTGAGGAAGTCGCTGAGTATGGACCAATCCACTGAACTCATGATCTGGGTGTCCTGTCCTTCAAAAAATAGAGACCGCCCGTATCAATTCGGCAAGGCGCCTTTCGATCACGGGCGGGGCTGTTTAGATATGTGATCCTACGCAAATGTGTGTGCATCTGTCGGGAAATTCAAGACGCTTGCACATAGACTTCAAAACCTTCCAATCACTTCCCGCCAATCACGGTCAGAATTGCCTGACCAAATTCGACGGGGAGAAACTCGGCCCGGAAAATCTCGGCTCTGTGCTTCGACAGATCGACTCGGAAAGTCAGCTTTTGCCGGCCAATCGGGATCAGAAATTGGCCCGGCTTTTGGGCCGACGGATTTTCAGAGAGCAACTTGATCGGTTGATCGTTAATCCAGGCAGTCACGCCAGATGCGTTGCCTAAGCTGATACGCGTCTGGCCCCGGCCGGTGACTTCCACTTCGCCCTGGAGATAAATCACGCTTGGATTTTCTTTGATGTTT
>CAMBZY010000134.1 GCA_945872325.1 Candidatus Kuenenia stuttgartensis
CTATTCCTGGTTTCTGGGCCAAGGCCGTCAGGAACTGGGATCCCTCTCATCTTTTACGTCAGCGGATTCCTCTCACTTTTGACAGCGTTTCAGGCCTTACGACTGACCCCATCACCGCCAATGGAACAATCTGGAGTGGGATTCGTCCATGCCCTTCGATCCGATCTACTGAAACAAAAAGACTTTGTCGTTTATCTATGTTTAGGGTTTGGTGTCTGTCTAACCACACCTTTTGTGTTCCAGTTGATCCCATCCATGCTCGAACATGAGGGGCTGTCGCGGCCACAGGTCATGACCGCCATGACACTTGGACAAATCCCCGAAATCTTTGCACTTTGGACACTTCCATGGATTGTTCGACGAATCGGATTTCGCGGGGCACTCTTCCTCGGTTTATTCAGCTGGGTCATCCGATATGGGGTCATCGCCGCAGGTGCTCCGTTAATCTGGATCATCCTGAGCATGCCCATGCAGGGCCTGGCGATCGGATTTTTCACCGTGGGGGGGCAAGTTTTTGTCGATGAAAAATCACCAAGAGAAAGCCGTGCTTCGATTCAGGCTTTACAAGTCATGGTGACTTCTGGGCTAGGTAGCTTTTTGGGCAGCTTGCTGGCAGGGGAGTGCCAAATGCTTTGGCCCAATCAACCAGAATTTGTGTTTCTGGTTCCATGCCTCATTGACCTTGTTTTATGTTTTGTGCTATTAATAATGTTCCAGCCAACATCAGGTGCCGATCCAAAATGGAAGCCAGCGGCTTCTTAATCTGTCGAAATTCATGACAGGTTGATTCCAGATTCTCAGTCAGCGACAAGTCCTGAATAGAAATGACGGAGACTTCGCGTGGATGACTATTTACGCATCATGACCGTCACCGATCGTGATATCCCGCTGATCGACCTCCAAAAAGCAGCCAAGCACGGAGCGATCTGGTCGATGGATCTCCCATCTAACGATGGCAACTATCTGCTTGTCGGACCTGTAGCAAATCAAGCTGGCGAAATCTGGGCAACGATTGAACGAAACCTCGTTGGTCCTGGTACGTTAGGCGCTGAAGAAGTCGCAGAATTCATGGACACGCTAGACCAGGGTGGGCCACCTTCTGCTGGCCGATGGCTGACAGATTACCTTGAAAGCGTTAGGGCCATTTATGCTATCCGGATTTATCCAGATGCGATGAAAGACGATCCACAAGCTTTTGAAACGATCTATGAAGTGCGAACGGCTCTTCATAAAATTATTGGCGGAATAGGCCGCTGGGGTGATCTGGGCTATACGAACGACCAAGATAGGCTGATCTGGTGTCGCCGCGATCGCAATGTGACCGGTTTGACTGTCGCTTCCATGCTCGACGAGTTTTCAGGCAGATGGATCGAAATCCAAGTCAATCTGGATGATCCCACCGAATTCAGCGCGTTTCAAAATGGCGAAATTTTAAGTGTCATGAAAGATCGTGTTAAGAACTGAATTTAAAATACTCTTTATAAGTTCGTCGGTTTTTAGACCCCATTCTCGAAGATTACCCGTTTTTTTCAATTCAATGTCGAATACCCCCTGCCGGACTCGAACCGACGTCTCCGAGATGAGATCCCGGCGTCCTGGGCCGCTAGACCAAGGGGGCGTACCTGATTTATAACATCCGAAATCAAAACTTCAAGGTTTATTCCAAGCCACCTCAGTCGCCTGACCAAATTCAAGGAGCGAAATTTCGTCGAGAATGTGGTAAATTCATCATGACTTCTCGAGGATTTCGAACCTCGAGCTGTTTCCAGTACCGACCGTCCAAATCGACCTGCTCCTGAAATGACTCAAAAATGACTGGTGAACCCGGAACCGACCATAGCCCCCAAAGCAGTCCTTCGTTAGCAGGTCTACGGGTCGCTGCACTGGAAAGCCGGATGTCGGATCAAACCGCAATTCTCATCGAAAGGGCCGGCGGTGTGGCTGTCCGAGCCCCATCCATGCGTGAATTACCGCTCGATAATCAGCATCAAGCCTTACAATTCGCCGAACACCTGCTCTCCGATCAACTTGATGTTGTGATTTTTCTGACCGGTGTCGGCGCCAAACATCTTGCCGAAGCCATCGAAACCAAATATCCAGCCGAAGTCTGGAAAGCGGCATTAGCCAAAACAACGATCGTCGCCCGTGGGCCAAAACCGCTCACAGTTCTGCGTGGCTGGGGTCTGAAAGTCGCAGTTCAAGTGCCTGAGCCGAACACTTGGCGTGACGTTCTGGAATCGCTTGACCAAAAACTACCTGTCCACGGAAAGCGGATTGCGATCCAGGAATATGGGCAAACCAACCCGGAACTGATCGCAGGACTTGAAGAACGAGGCGCCAAGTCAATTGAACTGGTTGCCGTTTATCGATGGGCCTTGCCGGAAGATTTGGGGCCACTCAAGGCTGCCATTTCTGGCCTGATCGACGGCCAGATCGGGGTTCTAGCCGTGACCAGCGCACAGCAGGTCAAGCACATGCTTCAAGTCGCTGAATCAGAAGGACTTGCAAAGCCATTAATTGATGCTCTCAACCATCATGTCATCGTGGCCTCCATCGGACCTGTTGCAACCGAAACACTCATCGAATCTGGAATTCGCCCAGACCTGGAGCCAGAACACCCAAAACTTGGGCCACTGGTGCAGACTCTGGCCAAGACATGGAAATCGCTCGGAAAAATTCAGGACGAGCGCCCGTTTGGGACATGGCTGCCCCAGACTTCCTGAAAATCAAATCCACCATCGCTCCCTTCTCAATCACAAAAAAACCAATCATCAAGGCATTTGAAGTGACACCAACACAATCATCGGCTAACACATTCATCTCAGCGTGTCGCCGTCAACAGACTTCCCACACACCAGTCTGGCTGATGAGGCAGGCTGGCAGGTATCAGCCTGAATATCGCGAATTACGATCAAAAGTCGGCTTCCTGGAGCTTTGCCACACCCCTGAACTGGCCGCCAAAGTCACTATCGATGCCGCCAACTGGCTCGACACGGATGCCGCGATTCTATTTGCGGACATCCTGCTGATTCTGGAGCCTATGGGCTTCGACCTCGAATTTGTCAAAGGCGATGGGCCAGCCATCCACAACCCTGTCAGATCAGGCTCTGATGTCGATCGGGTACGAGACTCCGAGACTACCGAACCTTTGAGCTATGTCTATGAAGCCGTCAAACTGATCCGCCGCGACCTGCCCAAAGAACGCGACCTGATCGGCTTTGCAGGTGCCCCTTTTACGCTGGCTTGTTATGCCATTGAAGGTGGCGGGAGCAGGCATTACGACAAAGCCAAAACCTTTATGTATCAGCATCCGGAGAGCTTTAAAATCCTGATGCAGAAATTGACAGAAGCCACCATCGGCTACCTGAACGCCCAGATTGAAGCCGGCGCAGATGTGGTTCAGCTGTTCGACAGCTGGGTGGGTAACCTCTCCCACAGAGACTATGTCGCACACGTCCAGCCCCACATGAAACGCCTGTTTGAAGGCCTCAAACCCGGAGTTCCTTCCATCCACTTTGGCACAGGTACAGGCCATTTACTGGAAGCCCAACGCGATGCCGGTGGAGACGTGATCGGGCTTGACTGGCGTGCTGATCTCGACGAATCATGGGCCATGCTTGGCGATAAAGTGGCAGTTCAAGGCAACCTTGACCCCATTCTCCTGCTCAGCCCATGGTCGGAAATTGAGCGTCAGACTAAGATCATTCTCGATCAGGCAGCCAATCGACCTGGCCACATTTTCAACCTTGGGCATGGGATTTTGCCATCCACCCCACCCGACAATGTCCGTCGCCTTGTCGATTTTGTCCACGAATACAGCCGTCGATAAAAACAGTCTCAACCCCTTCATAAAGACCCTTCGAATCGAGCCGTGACACATGAAAAAGAACAGTGTTTTATGTGTCACGTTGAATCCTTGCCTCGATAAAACTCTCACAGTACCAGCCTGGAAGCCGGGCGATAATGTGCGTGGAACAGCGATTCGCGAGGTGGTGGGCGGTAAGGGCAATAATGTTGCAAGGGCCTTGAAAGGGCTGGGCCAATCGGCCAGGCCTGCCACTTTTCTGGGTGGTTCGACTGGCAGTCGGTGCGAACTGCTGCTCAAACGCGACGACGGCATGGAACCACTCGTCATCGCATCAAGCGCAGAAACTCGCACAATTTTGACCGTCAGAACCGGCGAATCGGCTGAGCAATCGGCCTTTTTTGATCCAGATCCTGCCATTTCCGACAATGAAGCTGACTTAATGGTGGAAGCGATTCGCCTGGAAATTCAATCCGGCCATGTTCAGGCTTTGACTCTCTCCGGATCAAGCCCATCAGTCTCCACTCACAGGCTTTACGGTGATCTGATCCGATTGGCTAGAGAATCCGGAATCACTGTTTTATTGGACACTTACGGCATGGCCCTAAAAAGTCTTGACTCGGCAGCGCCCGATCTGATCCAGTTGAATCGCAAGGAAGTGGCTGGAATTCTTGGCCTTCAGAGCGACGAACTTTCCGAACCCCTAATATTCGACTGGCTCAAGGGTTGGGTAGAGAAGGGGACTCGTCTGGCCGTTTTGACACAAGGCCCTGAGGATGTTCTGGCAGTCTCAATCGAGGGATTTTGGAGAGTTGTTCCCCCGAAGATTCAGGCCGTAAACCCGATCGGCAGCGGCGACTGCTTTCTGGCAGGTCTGACATACGCTTCAATGCGTTCAGAATCTACTCCATCTCAATTAAAATTTGCTGTCGCCTGCGCTGTCGCAAATGCCTGCGTCTGGGATGCCGGAGCCATCTCTTTGGAACTGGTGGAGCCATGGATTTCTCAAATTCAAGTCCATCAACTGGGCGAATTTTGAGTCGGGTCGCGACCACCCGCTTTTTAACGATTATGCCGGTCAATCCAATGATTCTTGAATTTGCGAATATCCCACCTCACGATCAGATGGCCTTGCTGGTCCAAAAATGTCGATATCAATTGATAGAATTGGTGGCCTTCGGAGTAAGTCCACAGAGTGGATTGAGAGGTTTGTGTCCATGCGGACTTCACGGACTCGAACTTGTTGTGCCTTCATCATGCTGGGATTTGCCAGCCTGACGTTGCCGTCGATTAATGCTCAAAATCCACCGTCTAATGATTTACCACCCGTTATTGAAAATCTGGGGCTGGATGATCCACCGGATCTGCCGACTCCGTCAAGCGTTCAAGACTCCAAAGTTCCAGCGCAGCCTCTGAGATCGAATCCCGCGAGAACTCCTGCCAGGACTGGAAGCGGTCTCGATTCGCTCGATAATCTGCCGCCGGTAGGTGCTTCTGAAAGTCGTCAGGCAGGATCAAACGCGACTGTTTCTGGCGAACCGCTCAAGCCAAGCCTTGGACCTCAGCCTGATGCGATCGCTCCTTCACGAGTGGTTCGGTTTGGTGATGTGAAGTCAGAATCATCGGTTCAGAACCAGTTTAGGGATCGTCGTTCGACAGATCCGAATTCCAAGCCTAGCAACTCTGCGAATGCTCCAAACTTTCGGCCTGACGAGCCCCCGGTAAGTCGTCCTAAAACCTTGATGGAAAGGCTCATGCCTTGGCGTAAACCAGCAGCAACTACAGAACCGCCGTTGATTCGCGACAAGGTAGAGGCGACGAATGACGACGACCTGATTGATAGGTCTGAATCAGGATCGACTGGAAAGCCCAGAAATCGTGCTGATATGGCTGATCGGGTCGATTCTGAAATCCAGAAACGAGTGGATCGAGTGGCCCGTCAGGAAGTCGGAAGTCGAACCAACGAATTGAACGTTGAAGTGGTGAATCGCGAAGTCTACATCAGGGCCAGGCCAATGTGGTTCTGGCAACGTCGTCAAATCAGTGAAGAGCTGCAAAAACTGCCTGGAGTCGATTCAAAACGGCTCCATATCACGGTTTATTGATTTTTTATTTTTCAATCGCGGATCGAGCAAGCCAGCATCGATGTTTTCACTTCCCTCATCTTGAGTGGCTTGTGCAGAATGTCGTAACGCTGGCGCATCGAATCCGTTAAAGTCGATTCCAGTTTCACCTGCTTAGGGCCCAGTAAAAGCAATCCTCTGGGAGCTTTACGGCCTAGCGACGAGATCCGGTCAAGCTCGAAAAAGACGTCCAGTGATTCGCGACCCTGGCCATCGGCATCGTAAACGATGAAGTCAGGTGATCGCTCTCTGGCCATTTCCAAAGCGATTTCCGACGACTTGACCATCCGGGCCCGCCAGCCGAGCTTGTCGAACGTCTTGCGAAACTCCATCTGAATGCCTTCCTGAGCTTCGACACAAAGAACCATGGCCTGTGCCTTCTGGTTCCCCGAAGTCGTTTGATCTTCAGGTGTTAACAAAACATCTCCGACAACCGTGACTTCCGTAGAGGATGGTCCTCCACCAGAAAGCCATTTATGAAGTTCGGCTGTATCAAACGAATCCTGTGAATCGTTTCTTTTCCCTGAATCCGAGTCATTGTCTCGAAAAAACGGTTCTACTCGTTCCATGATTCACAACCTCGTTAAGTCTGGTCTAAGTTCTCTTACCATCTGATTCTCAGGAAATCCAAAAGGATTTCGGATGACAGCCCGCTGGTATCCATTGATAGCTATACGACTCTATTTCAGGAATGGGACTGTCTCCGGCCAAGTTTTTGACCAACCACGTATGACATTCCCAAAGATCCCAGAATCGCAACCGCCGGAACGATGGGAGCTCTCATCCGAATATCTGTCCAATAAACAGAGTGTACAGCAGAAAGTCCGGCGATCGAACTGATTACTGCCAAATTTGGCCATTTCCATGATTTATTTTTTATCGCGCCCAAAATCGCCGCCATCCAGAACGGAATCGTCCATAAGGCACTCACCAAGCGAATCTTAGTACTGTATACAACCGCTGAGGGAGCAACCGCCCAAAACCGCAATTGGCGGTCCACGCAAGCGTAAAGAAAGTCGATAGGCCGAGATTTGATGAACTCCCAGGTGATCGACTTCAATCGCCGGTCCGCCTCTGGTTCTGTCAGCCCAACTGTCGCAGGCCCAATGGATTCCATCCACGCTTGCTGGCGAGGACCGTCCTTCCAGACGGATCCCGGTGGGCCGAATAAGACGTCTTCGTAATAAACCGAATTGTTTGCCAGAGCGAACGTATAACCACCATGCGTGGTGGTCCAGACTGGCTCGCCGAAAATCATCCAGTTACGGATCGCCCAGGGACATATCACCACAACAATTGCTATCCCCATCTTCAAACAGTCAAATAGGTTACGCTTGAATTCAGAACGATTGAAAGCCACTAGCCGAGCCAGTATGACAAGCGTGGAACAGGCCAGCAAACTTGGCCTGCATAACCCCGCCAGTCCGAACACGAACCCCGTTGCAATATATCGACTACGAACAGCCCAGAACAGACCAAACGTAACCAGCAATGCAGCCAGAGTTTCTGTCATTGGCAACGAGGCCTGCATGACAAGAACCGGATCAAATGCGACAAGAATTCCTGCCATTGAAACGAAGATTTTTTGAGAAGCTGAATTGGCTTGAGTCGCAGCCAGAAGAGTTCGGGATATGGACATGGCCAGCCAGACTGTGATTGCCCCAAGTACTGACTGTAGAACCAGTAGAACCGCCTGAAAGATTGTCTCTGTACCAATCAGGCCAACAATCGGAGCCAGTAAGATTGGATAAAGTGGGGGCCTGTAAGCCGTGTGAAGTCCGTTGTAAACAAAGCCTTCGCCGAGCCATAACGACCGGGCAAATGGAAGATACTGATCAGGGTCGCTGATCGGCTGATCAAGTCTGGCCATGCCCAAACCAAGTCTCGCGATGAATCCCAGCACCGGAATAATAACGAAAAACAGCTGGACCAGTCGTTCAGAACTCGTTTTACATGTTAGGGTTGCATTCATAAATCCTCGTGAGTTCCGGAACTTCTGTGCGATCAGGTTTGCAGCTTTTTCATTTGAGCCGATTCGATCATCTCAAAATATTGTCTCATATGTGCGGATTCCGACCAGTCGACCGATCGGCGTTGATATCCT
>CAMBZY010000135.1 GCA_945872325.1 Candidatus Kuenenia stuttgartensis
CCCATGCTTTGATTATTGGCCGGTGCGAAATATCGGCGTGGGCCAGAGACCACAAAGCCTTCACTGGCCCAGTGAGTGGCTGCAGTAACGTCAATAAAGGCCATGGCTTCTGTTCCGATGGCTTGATTCAACTCAGTCAGGAAGAGCATCGGGTCGACGGCCCGATGGACTTGCGCGGAGCGATTTTCGGCGAAGTCCGACTGTCGCTCGCGGGCAATCGTCCGCTGGAGCTTCGGATCGGCGGTTCTGGCCACGTTGGGACCATTCGCCAGAAGTCGCTGGAGGAACACCCGGGCATCGGCGTTCACGCCCACGGCCGTTTTCACATTCCGGCCGATATTTTTCGGGTTTGCGTCCACATGGATCAAGCACGGGTGATCCGGAACAGCATAGGCGGCTGTACTCACCTCACTGTACTTAACACCAACAGCCAGAACGACATCGACATCAGCGAACCGCTTTTCAGCTGTCTTCGTTCCATAAGCACCATAACCCCAGCCCACAGAGAGCGGATGCGTTTCAGGTATCGAGCCTTTACCGCTCACGGACGTTGCAACTGGAGCCTGCATAAGCTCAGCCACAGCAATGAGTTCAGCCGATGCGTCCTGACACCCGATACCGGCATAAATCCCGATCCGCTTGCTACGATCCGCCAGCAGGGTCATGGCCTGGGCGTAAGCATTTTCGTCCCACGGAACGCCGGGGGCAGGAGGTGGAGCCATGTCGAAATCGAATGTTTCCGTCATCATATAATAAGGCACAACCACGGCCACAGGGCCAGGTTCGCCGGCCATGGCGGTGTGGAAGGCGTCGGAGATGAGGGCCGGCAGGTGGCTCACATGTTCGGCCACAAAGACATGCTTATTCACGCTTTGGAGCATGGGAACATTGGCCAGCGAGTGCACCTGACCGATCGGTGCGTTGGGCCGGGTATCGACATCGGTGACAATCCCGACAATCGGGACACTGTCCAGCAGGGCCTCTCCCATGCCCGTCATGGCATTCGTGATCCCTGGGCCTGGAATGACGCTGTAAACGCCTGGACGACCCGTGACGCGAGCAGCAGCATCGGCCATCACGCTGCATGAAAATTCATGGCTGACGAGAAGATAGGGGAACTGGGCGGCTTTAAAAGCGTCCCAAAGCTCGTTATTCTGGGCCCCTGGGATGCCATAAACGCACGGAGCACCCATGCATTCCAGAGAGGCTGCGATGGCCTGTGCACCGGTCATTTTGCCACGCACGCCATCACGGCGGATGCTGCCGCGAACATCAACCATCAGGCCGCCGGCCTGTGCTTGAGGTGTTTTTGCAAGCATGGAGGCCGTTGCAGCGCCGGCTGCACTTATGGCCGACATCCAGATTCGCCTGTTTAATGCTTCCATGCCAATGATTCTCCCAAGCCATCCCGGCTTGATTTTAGCTATACCATGCAGACTGTCTAATCTGTGCAGATGCCTCAAATCATCGGAATATTATAGACGCTGTCATTAGCTTAAAACATGGATTGTGATGCGTCGTTAAAATCCAGGCTTAGCCCTGAACCATTGTTTTCCACCAGTCGAGCCATTCAGGCGAGGGTGGTTTGCGAACGTCTCGCAGGGCTTTGACGCATTCGAGCATGATTGGCCCCTCATAACCAATTTCGGTGAGGCTTGCGAACCAAACAGGCCACTCAATCACGCCCTCTCCGGGTGGCCTGTGGCTATCGGCACGACCATCATTGTCATGAACGTGTGTGCTGATCAGAAGGTCTTTGGCAGCCAGTGTTTCTTCATGAATGTCGCCACTGATTCGGGCGTGGCCGGTGTCCATGACCAAGCCCAGCGATGGGTGCTGAATCTGGTGGACAATTCTGGCAAGGTCGGCCATTCGACTGCCGGGATAAACACCAAGGGGCATATTTTCGAGTCCGATGCGAAGATCGCGTGACTTGGCCTCAAGTGATAACAGATCAAGGCTTTGCGTAAGCATATCTGTGCGTTCAGGCAGCTCATCAGGGTCGGATAAACCACCGGGATGCACCACCACAATTCGGGCGCCGAGGCTGGCGGACCAGTCGAGAGCCCTTCGCACATCGTCAATGGAATCCTGCCTGAACTGCGGCCTGATATCGGAGAGGTCGACGCGGTCGGCTTCAATGGATTGACCACCCCAAGGGCCGTGGGTGCTCCAGATCTCGAGTCCAGCGTCTTTTACCTTGTCTGAGATTTCGTTTGCAGTGGGTAATTCATTCCAGCGAGGCAAGATTTCTACAAGGTCTGCCCCGATTGCGACCGCGAGTTTGATGTCCGTTTCGAGGACCGGTCCAGCAGGGCTGTGCACCACCATCATGCCCAGTGGGCGGTAGTTCCGTAATTGCCGACCCATGGGATAGTGGATGGAATCTGGGTTCATCAAGCCTTAACTTCAGATTTAAAGGGGCGTATCAAGGTTCATCAAGCCTTAACACATGGATTTAGGACTTGTCAATTCTACGAAAGGTGTGCATGATTGTCCAAAATGGAATCACGAAAAAGCATGTTGAATCGACTGCGGTTCATGGCTTCATTGGTGTAAAAACCAAGCTTCTGAATTGCGTGTGCGGTTTTGAAGTGACAGATTTGGCTCAATCTTCCTGCGATTTGCTGATCGAGGCCGCATGCCGCCCGCCCCTCTCGTCGATACGGCTAAGTTGGATTTCACACGAGTTGTCGCAGATCAGGCGGCGATTCGAGTACGCAATCTTCAGCGATTTGAGATGGAACAGCTCACAGCCATTATTCACGTGGACTCTGAAAACCATCTTGTGATTGGCTATAAAGACGTCACAGATGATGAGTTCTGGGTTCGCGGCCACATGCCTGGCTTCCCCATCATGCCTGGTGTTGTGATGTGTGAAGTCGCTGCCCAGATTGCCAGCTACTACAGCCATAATCTGGCTGGCCCTGGCCGAATTATCGGATTCGGTGGGATGGAAGAAATTCGGTTTCGTGGGCAAGTCCGCCCGGGTGATCGACTTGTGATGGTCGCAAAGGCGTCCAGACTGCACCCTCGACAGACCATTTTCGACACCCAGGGTTTTGTCGGCGATCAAATGGTCTTTCATGGACGAATCATCGGTCTGACCTTGCCATTTAAGCCTGAAGGGTTGGAGTAATCTCTGACCCTTACGACAGTTATGTAGTCGATCTATCCCGCCTTTCTGGAACCGTTCCCACGCCAATCATGACTGATTCAGACGATACGATGGTGTCTCACAATACTGGCCCTGATGATGGCATCGTAAACCCTGATAATCCCGTGGGTTATCAGCGCAAAACGCACCCGCTTTTCATCGAGCCGGAGACGATTGGGACCACGGTCGATTTTCAGGCCATTTTCGGGAACGACCATCCCGTGGAACTTGAAGTCGGTTCAGGCAAGGCTTTGTTCTTGCGCAATGCTGCCAAAGAACGCCCGGATCATAATTTTTATGGGATTGAAATTGTTCGCAAGTATGCGTTTCATGGCGCGGATCGGGTCAAAAATCTCGGTCTGACCAATGTGAAAATCATGCCAGGCGATGCTCTCAGCTTTCTTAAAAAAGTGCCTGACCGGAACATTGTGACGGCACACCTTTATTATCCCGACCCTTGGTGGAAGCGTAAACACCATAAGCGGAGAGTCTTTACGACAGAGTTTGTTTCTGACATCAGACGAGTCTTGGTCGACAATGGCCAGTTCCTGATCGTGACCGACGTGGCCGACTATTTCGAGCATGTTCAGTTACTTATGACCGAATTCCCCGAATTTCAGAGGCAGCCAGAGCCAGAAAGCCACGAGCCTGAGCATGACCTGGACTATCTGACGAATTTCGAGCGGAAGTTTCGGCAGGAAGGTCGGCCGATTTATCGGGTGGCTTATCTCCGCCAGCCTCGTTGAGCGACTGGTTTCATAATCCGACCATAGCAATCGAATGTTCCGGCACGTGCGATTTTAAACGATTGTACGCATGTGATAATGCGTGCTGAAAATCGTTGTCGCGGCCACTGGTCCTGCGCTTCCTGAAATGGAGATCAACCCATGCAAGCCCGCCCAGAATGGCACCTGCCAAGGCTAACGGTGGGATCAGTCCGAGCTCTTGTGGGGTAACGCAAGAAACCGAGCTGTAATGAGTTAAGGCCGTTTCGAACCGAGTCTGATCGCCTGGGAACCAGTCGCTGGTCAATCGGGCCAGATCGACCGCGATGGAGTCTGTCCCAATCGCTCCGAAGTCGATGATCCCCGAGAGTGATTCACCGATCATCAGGAAGTGGTCAGGTCGAGCATCACGCAAAACCGTTTGTTGTGCAAATATTTGATCTTCAAAAGGCTCGAGGCGATGGATGGCATCGTCGGTCAAGGCTTTGGCGAGCTTGCAGATCTCCATGAATTGGTCGCCGATCATGGGCTTGGCCTGACCAGATAAATACCAGATTCGGGAATCAGGCTCTAATAGATGTGCCAGCTTCAGCTTACGTAATTGATTCAGGCGGTTGGAAACCGCAGGTGAAGGCCCTTGAACCGTGGGAGAATTCGCCTTCCATTCGATGTGCAATCGGGCCAGGGCCTGAAAACTCTGGCGAATGACAGCCTCAGAAGGCTCAACAAGAATCGGCGTACCTTCAAGCCATGGAAGGAGTTCTGCCCAAAGGTCGCCAAACCAGGGGCGAATCGTGTTGCCGTTCTGGTCGGCAATCGGTACGGCCAGGCCGGGCTGAAAACTGGATAGACATTTTAGCTTTCTGTGACGTTCCAGATGCTCGTCATGGGTGGGGCCGTCCGCCGGCCAGACCTTCATGAGAAGTCGACCCTGAGGCGCGTTCCATCTCCAGTATTTCGAGCCACTCCAGCCATTCTGGGCAACGAAAGGCTCTGGAGGTGTCAGAGGCTTTTGGAGGGTGGGCATCCCTGAAAAGATGCGCCGCCAGTCGTGGCATTGGCCTGGGTCATTCATCGTTGCATCATCACAGTGTGAGGCAGAGGCCCAATCTTTAACCATAACCCAGAGCCGATTAAGCCAGCATCTGGTTTGTACGAATAACAACCAATTTACCAAAATTACAAAACGGATCCGATATGTGATGCCGAAATTAGGCAGAAAGGCGACGCTGACGATTCTTGTTCGCCACATAACCGACTGCCAGACCGACAACCCAGATGGCAATGGTGGCTGGTTCAGGAACAGGCTGGGGGAGGATGGTTTGGGCCGCCAGGCAATGGGAACAGGTTTTGGAACTTACGATATGTTGACCCAAAAAGCCGATGGCATCAGGACTTGAGTTCATATCAGTTCCACCGGCGAGCTTGTTCTTGAGATCAGCGACAGCGGCATCGCTGAACTTCGTGTTTGGATCAAGCAGCATGTTCCAATTGGCAACGGCTGAATCAAGGAACTGACCGGTGGTGTCGTGGTGGGCCACGTCGAACGAGTGCATCAGTTCATGGGCCACGTTGCGAGCGACAGCCCACTCTAAATCATTGACGTTACTGACGTTATTGAGCTTGTCGATGAACGAGAAGCCGTCGCTGTTCATGGAGGTAATCCCGGCGGCATCGTTCATGGAGGCATAGGAAGCCCCTGAGACCACACTGATGGTGCGTCCTGCACCTGCGTTTGGATCGGTTGTCAGATTCAGTCCGATACCATTGTTGGCATAAGTCTGCTGAACTTTCTGAAGTACATCCTGCTCGAAATTCCGTTGCTGATCGGCAGAAGGCGTACCACCGTAAACGGATTGGACAACTGGACTTTGGTACCAGGCTTCAGGTCTGCCGGAAAGAAGTTGATCGGAAAGCGGATAAGGGCCGCTGCCCATGTTGATCAAGGCGTCGAACCGGGTGTTAGATGGAGCTGGATTTGCAAAATACGAGGCTGGCATGGAAGTGGTGGAAGCCACGCTTGGAGCCTGATAAGCCACTGGTGTTGCGACAGGCTGAACGATCGGAGGAGTCGCAGCAACAGGAGCTGAATACTCTACTTGTGGCGGATTGTAAGTCTGGTTTGACGAACTTCTGCGAGCTGTTGCACTGGGTGAAGGAACAGCCAGAACAGTCGCCTTCTCATCGGCTTCATAATGGCGAACTTGACCCTTGGTGGGCAACCACTGCGTCCATTGGAGACCGAAGTCGAAAAAACTATCTCCAAAAGCCGATCCAGATTGCGTTAAACCAAGGATGATAAAACACTTGGCGATTCTTTGGAACGACTTCATCGGCCGACCTCCATGTCGAACTGAGTCACAAACCACTGAGCAAGGCATCCTGCTTTTGCTAAGTGAAAGTAATATCCAAGCAATCGACATGCCAAAGCGATAGTAAAAGTGAATCCGGTCGCTTGGAATCATAGGTTAAGTGTTTATGAATAATGTGTTACAAGAAATATGAGTGCGGTTTAGAATCGTCTGATTGAGGACGGCAGCGATCGAATCCGCTGGAGTGACAGGTAAAAATGACAAAATAGCTACAACCTGAATTCAGGCAGGCGTTCTGAACGTTTACAAACAAAAAAAGAGCCCGCACCCGGCGAGCCCTGTTCACTCTTATGTACTAATCAGTAAAGGTGTTAGCGTGCAGCAGCTGCTGTGGTGGACATGGGTGGAACTCCGTCGAATTCCCAGTCGAATGTCACTTGAAACGGCTCCCACCAAGGGGCAACACCCGTGACAGGGTCGTGGTGTCTGCCCAGTCCGCCGGCTGATGGAGGCTCAATGGCATAGGTCATTTTGTACATACCAGGCTTCGGTGGAATCATACTCGTGCCATAATGCAGGCCGTCGCGAGCCACCATTGGGAGCATCGCACCTTGATCGACCACGGATTTTCCATCCTCTGAAGTCAGCTTGTAAGTGATCTTTAGATAAGGCACAAATTCGCCTGAGGCGAACCCGTTCACATTATTCTCAGTGGCGGAAATATCGGCCTCCACATGGATTGCGCCCGAACTACCGGCTGAGCCCCCATCCATCGTGACGGAGGGCAGCCAAACGGCAGCGATCCGAAGCTGATTCTTTGTGAAGCCCTCAGGGTCGCCAATCGGATACTCGCGGAAACCAGCCACAGGGACGTTCGATTGAGCAACGGCTGGTTCGGCTGGTGTGGATGTTGCAACATCTTTCACAGCGACTGTTTGTGGTGCCATTAGGTCAGGCTTGGGCTTGGTCTCAAGGCTCATGAACAGGAGCCCGCCGATTCCGATCAACACGGCCGCAAGAACAGCCGGACCAAATGATGATTGATTCACTTTATTCAGATTTCCTGTAAAGATCACCTTGAACTTGCCGGCGGATGGCTCGTTCCAGGCAGTAGTGTATATTTGGTCAATCTCTTGAAGCTGCAACAGGTTCCAACAGTTCAGACTCAATCGGTTGTTCAATAACTTCAGGCGATGGTGTAGAAACTGCTACCGGCTTTGCTCCAGCAAGTTTCGCAGCCTTCACAGATCGCCCTTCAGCCTTGATCACAAAAACCGATGCAATCGCACCGACAACCATAATAGCTTGTATCAAAAAGACTTGCAGATTCGGGTACAGCCCCAGATCAGGCACCGTCGGCCAAGGAAAGGCGAGCGATGTCGTTTTCAAAACAGCAGCAGCCTGAAGTTCAAACACGCCCTTGCCTGCAAAAATCACAGCCAGACCGAACAGCATCATTCCCGTATATTTGAAGAAGGCTTGCAGAGGCAGTTTCAGGCTCGCGAATCGGATCAAAACAGCCAGAATGGAAAGAACTACCAACCCTGTGCAAAGTCCGGAAAGTATTCCGTAAACCCCATTTGCTGTTTGGTTTGTGAGAAGAGCCTGATACATCAAAGCCGTCTCGGCGCCCTCTCGATAGATGGCCAGAAAGGCCGTAAGCCCGATCGTCGTAAATCCTCCACCTTCGATACCCTTTTTTGTGGCCGACTTCAGGAAGTCGATCCATCTCTTGGTCTGGCTTTGAGCGATCAACCAATAGCTGACATAAAACAAGACCCCCGAAGCGGCCAGCATGACCACACCTTC
>CAMBZY010000136.1 GCA_945872325.1 Candidatus Kuenenia stuttgartensis
ATCACGATCGTCGTACGCCAGAACTGAGGGTGGAGTTTCTTCTGGAATTAACAGAGGCTCGAAACCAGCGCTGGTTCCCGAAGGTCTTTGCCACAAGACATTTCCGGTCGCTTGATCAAGCCCAACGATCAGGCCTGATCCGGAAACGACTGCAATTTGGGCCGGCGTTGGAGGGCCGGCAGATTTGGCTTTCTGAGTGGATGCCGATTGTGCCCTAACAAAAATTGTTTGAGGCTGACCAAGCGTATTGGGGGAATCCTGACGCTCGGCTTGTCGACTGATCTTCAAAAGTTTGACATTTTCCTGGACCTGTTGATTCGCTGTCTCAATCCGTTTCGAGATCATCGTATCTGCGATCAGTTCCGGATATTTTGCCAAAAGCTCATCACGAGCTTGAAATACCGACTGACTGCTGCGGCTCTTGAGTGCTTCGTCCATCAATCCCAGAGTTTTTGTTCGCGCTTCACCTTTCGCGACAGAGGCTTCTGCCTCGGCCATAAACTGATCCACTTTCAAGCGGGTACGTTGTGCGGCGGCCGCTTCGCCCGCCAGTTCTGTGTGTAGTCGAAATGCTGATCTGGCTTGATCCACCGTCTCAACGGATGCATTCTGCTTGGCCTTGGCGGCCAGATCACGTGTCAGGGTTGCAACTGCTTCAGCTGCATCCATTTGGCGATCTTTCCAGGCGGGTTCATCGGCAAGTGGAGGCAACTCTTTCAACGCGATTGCCAAGCCACCGGCAAGTTGCGGCGATGCCCCGGATGTGAGTTCTTTGACTCGGGAAAGAGTTTCCAATATGTGAGCATTCGATGAACGTTCTTCGTCAGGTCTCATTCTGAGAAAACTGGACAGCCGTTCCGAACCGGCTCGAAAGTCACCTGATTCGTAGGCGGAGACGCCCGATTCGTAAGCCCTGTTGGCCCGGGTACGGTCAATCACCCACCAGAGCCCGAAAGCAGTTGCACTCAGGCCTACTAAAGTTAATCCAAGTAAGACGATCAGTGGGGCTGTGACGAGCTTTTTGCCAGTCTCTTCTTCATCAGCGAATACGCTCAGGCCTCGGCCACCTTCAGCGGCGACCACTGGGACTTTCGTCATATCAGTCGATTCCGAGCGGCCTCGGAGTCGATCCAGCCATGAACGCTTTACAGGATCCGCCAGTTCCGGAGATTTGCGAACTTTTGATTCTTTCGATGCCGACCTTGATCCCTTTTTTAGCTTCGCTGGTTCAACGACTGAGGCATCGGCCACATCATCCCAATCCAGTTCAAGTGGCTTATCCACTTTTCGCTTGACTGGTTCTAATGGTTTAACTGGAGACGGATTCGATGGCCGTGAAGGAGCCTGTGGAGCAGGCTTTGCCGGAGCAGAATCGCCGGCAAAGAAATAGGCTCGATGCTCTCCAAAACCGAGTTCGTCGCCGGGAGCAACCTGACATACGGCAACTCTTTTGCCGTTATGTCGAAACGACTTGCCTTCAGGCGTGGCCTCGATCTGGAGCGTGCCAGGCTGAATTTTCAGACGGGCGTGGATTGGCTGAACATCGGGATCGTGAATCTGGATATCGCAAACGGCATCGGAACCGACCAGCAGGTTACCCATTCTGGGCAATTCTACGGATACAAGCGTGCCTCCCGGACCATGCAATTCCAAGCGAGCCATTCGAGAGTTCCTGGGTTTCTATTTCACCTGTACCGAAGCGAATCAACTATGGATTGCTTTTTCCGACAGCGTTTAACGAAGCGGCTCTTGAGAGGCCACGACAAGGTCGTAGCTGTTGCCATTCTTCGTCACACGAAACCGCGTCCGTTTGATTTGGCCAGGCTGACGCTTGGCATAACCCACTTCAAGCTGAGCCAGACGATCGGCAAATTCTTTGGAGTAGAAATGGAAGATCGCACCTTGGCCAGGATCGATGCCCGCATTGCGGAACAACTGTTGATCAATCGCTTTCCGTCCACCACCAAGCCAAAGAAAATAGAGCCGCTGCTCCGTTTCTGGAGAGCCAGTACGAACCAATGGCTTCGGGTTCGACAAATTTTTGGCATAGGTCAACTGATTGCCATTCGATATGGCCACCTCAACTCCCATGGCATCCAGGGCTTTGGCGTATTCGTCCACGGTTTGGCCAGAGTCGTAAATAATATTCCAGCGTTGTTCACGAGGCACACCACCCGTACCAGGCCCGAACCCGTAACCTGGCCGGCCTGTCCCTTTCTGGCTCGACCGTCGCCCAGTGGAAACGGCCCCTCCAGAATTCACAGCCGGGCCAAGATCTTGTGTCATGACGGCTTCGCTATCGCCAGTCAAACCGTCGAAAACAACGTTGGGTGTCATCGAAACACTGGCTTCTTCGAACTCCGATGCGTTTGATTCGTTGTTGGAAGCGGCTGCTCCATAAGCTGCTCCAGGAACTTCGATCGTTTCAGACTCTCCAACAGTGCCTTCCAGAGTGCCTCCCCCACCACCGGAAACTTCGATAATTTCCAGAGGGGCGGACATGGGCCTGTTAAATGCCTGCATGGCCATATACTGAATGAAAAGCCAGCCCACGACGCAAGCGACTCCCAAAATTGCTGCGATCAGGCCTGAGACTGTACGGTCATACTGAGTCTCTCCTCGTACAATCCTGCCTGTACCAAGCGATTCCTGTTTAGAGGGTGCGATGGCAGTGCTCATGGCTTGGCCCCGGGGGGATTTGTTTTTCCACCTGAATTTTCAGATGGCAAAGTGGCGGCCAACGCATCCTTGAAATAGGACTTCCAGGCTTTCGAGGATTCCGCCTTGGTATTGGCCGCAACGGTACGATCTGCTGAGTCCGTGATTTCAGGGCCGAATGCAATGAGCCGGCGTGACAAAAACTGCAGACCTTTTCCAGCCTCGACTGCCACGCTGTCCTGTTCGTCGGTCAGGGCATCGAGGATCAATGGCAGAACATCACGATCGCCCAGCCTGGAAATACACCAGATGGAAATCACGCGTAATTGTGGATCCGGTGCGCGAGCTAGACGAATCAATCGGTCTTTGTAAGGTCTTAAAGCGGCTGCGCCCTGGCGACTGTAAGCGTCCATGAGTCCTGATTCCGCAGCGGCTGTATCCTGGATTTTTGGGTCTGTCAAGGCATCAAGCATCCCCTCGACAGCGCCTGTCATCGGACTCACGCCAACCCGTCCTGCACGGATGACAAGATCGTTAAGGTTTTTCGGCAAGCCTCGGCCACCGAGCATGTTGGCAGCTCCCAGTCGGCGTTTTTCGGCTTTCTGGATCGAATCACGGGTACTTCTTGCTGCGAACAAAAGGGCCCAGGCTGTGTTGACTTCTTTTCCATAAGTCGATTCCACCAAACCATCAGGACTTAAATGCGAGTTGATATAGTTCAGGCCCATGTCGTACCAGGCCTTGGATCCAATCACTTCCAGGTCACTTAATGACGCCACTCGCTCCATCGAATAAAGCCCATAGTAAGGCGTTTCACCCCATAAGGCGTCCACACCAAAGTTGGCTGCCAGCCAGCTCATGCCCCGTTCCACACCTCGCCTAAGGTCCTCGGATGAGGTGGTCAGGCCACGAGCTTTGGGCTGATCGGTAGATTCTGCTTCATTGCCTTCCGCATCAATCTCAACCAGCAACTTGCTTTTCGGCTTGTTACCGATCTTTTCGACCACTTTGGTTCGCGACCGCGAAATTTGGGACTGGCATATCAACAACCCGCTCACACCAGCAGCGGTGAGAGAAACAGTCGGCTCGCGCTCAGCCTTAAGTGGCTGATACGTGAATCCGCCCGAACTTTTTTGTGTTTTTAGGAGCCAGTTTGCAGCCTTGTCAAAAACATTGGGCGATATTTTTATCTCAAGATTTGTCGCTTCCCAAATCCCCAGTAAGGCAAACTGAGTCATGGAAGTGTCGCCGGCACCTGGCGTTGCGCCGAATCCTGCATAACCCCATGAGCCACTCGCCGTTTGATTCGAAACGATAAAGGCGGACAGATTTTCAATCTGCTTTTTATACTTCTCCGGCTCTGCATTGGCGAACAGGATCAAGAGCGCGGCTGCCTCATAAACGGACTTGTCCTCACCCTCAACGGAGTTGTAAAACGTCGAGGTGACCCGCTTTGATAAAGCTTCCAGTGCGGCAACGATCTCTGGCTTGTTCTTGGGCTGTCCGCATTTGATCAGAGCCAAAGTGCTCATGGCCAGATAACCAGGCCGTGAATCCCCTGAGAGCTTGGAAAGCAGTTGCGGCGCACCACGATCAATAATCAGCTTGGCGGTCGGGTTGGTAAACTCTTTTGTGGGATCGCCCAACGCACCTTGATAACCATACGAACTGGCGGCCGCGATAAACGGCAGGAGTCCAATCGTGAGCCGCTTGACTCGCCAATTCATAGAGACCACCGTGTCTAAACCTAGGGTTTCAAAGTGTCATCGTCAGTAGGGCAAACCTCAACATCACTTGATCAGCGGGCGAATCTCAATCTTGCGGAACTGAATCTCAGCCCCTTCAGACTGAAACTGGAGCTTGCCTTCGGTATGGCTTGACTTGGTCCCGATATTGACCACATATCCATTCACGATGTTGGTAATCGTGTCGCCGTCGCAAACGACTTCGATCCGGTTCCACTCTCCAAACGGGGCCTCAACATCACGCTCGCCCCGAAAACCGAGCACATCTTTCCACTTCGGATCACGCCCCCACCAATCGTATCGGCCAGAATTATGGGTCTCGTCCTTGCCTTTCTCAGGGTCAAAGATCATGGCTGAACCCGACTTGCGAATCACGCAGTTCAGGCTTGGCTTATTCTTCCCGGCCACCATGATAAAGTCGCCGCAACCGCCTTCAATGATCTGACATTCCTGCGACTCCATCCAGTGACCGCCCACGGCACCGTCCTCACCAACGCAGTGCAGCAGAATCCCTGAATCGCGCGACTTATCCTTGCGTGGTGCGAAAGTTCGTGGCCCCCATCGCCATTCCGTTACCAGGTGGTAATTTTTGTAGACGCCTTTGGTTGTGACTGCGCCGAAGTCCTCTCCACTGATCACCAGCAAGCCATCTTTCACGGTGAAGACCTGTTGAGGGTCTTCGAACTTGTTGTTGTGTGTATAGCTGTAAAACCCTGTCAGATCCTTACCGTTGAACGAGAGAACTGGCTCGCCTGAACGGACTTTGGGAAGCTCTTTTGAATACGCCGGAGCACTGGCCCGAAATTTCCCCTCAGCAAAGGCCTGAGCTTTTACAGAGCAAGGGATTGCGAACCCGCTGATCATGATTAGGCTTGCAACAATAACTGGGAATCGAGATGGCCAATGGAGAGTCATGGAGTCTTCCTTTTGATATGACAGCTGTTACTGACCATAAGCTGGAGGATGTGAGGAGGGCGAGGTTTGCAACTTTTTCGGACAGAAATCAGGCGCGTGATCGGTGAACTCTGGCGCCTTGTGACCGACACAACTTTTCGACCTGCGCCATCAACTCAGGCGTTTCACACGGGATGGAAAGGACCATTCCTTGGAATTTCGGCATCAAATCGGGTGGAGTTTCACCGAGTTGATCTGCTCTGACACCCAGTTGCGGCAGAACCTGGATCACGGTATTGCCCATCGCTGCGTTGGCAAAATAGGCCAAAACACGTGGTACCTGAGTAGAAAGCTCGACTTTACCGGGACGAATTGTGGGTGTGTCCATGGAGTTTTTGATTCTTGAAAGTCGCCATCGGATGATCCGGAATCACTGATACTACTGATATATTGCCAATACCGAGCGTTCTCTACAAGGCACTGTCACAAGAAAAATAAGCAGATCGTTGGCGGGCTAGCACCGAAATCGTATATATTCATGGTCAGGGTGAGATTGAGGGCGCCATGTTCAGGTGAGGATTCCTGATGTGCCGCTCCTGAGAACCCACCCTGGTTCAAGAGACATTTTCGGCATGGCGGACGTCATCATCATCGGCGGAGGAGTGATTGGCCTCTCACTGGCTTGGGAATTGGCAGGTCGTGGCTGTATTAGCCATGTGCTTGACCAAGGGCCAATCGGTCGAGCGGCTTCATGGGCCGGTGCTGGACTTGTGCCGCCGCCTCATCATGTCAAGGACCTGAACGACCCGACCTGCATGCTCAGAGCACGTTCCGCTGAGCTTTACCCAAAGTGGTCGCAACAACTGCTCGACGAGACAGGAATCGACAACGGATTTCGCGTCTCAGGTGGTCTTGACGTTGCCCTTAACGCCAAAGAAGAGCCCGCCTTGCAGTCCATGACCGGTCGCTGGCGCAAGCAGGGCATTCGATACGAAGTGGTCGATGATATTCGAGCTTTGGAGCTGGAGCCGGAGTTAACCCGGCAGTTTTCACGAGCCTACTACCTTCCAGAACGCGCCCAGATTCGGAATCCGTGGCACTTAAAAGCCCTTCAATCGGCTTGCCAGAATCTTGGAGTCTCCTTTCATCCACACACGGCTGTAGAAGCATTAAATCTAAGAAATGGGAAAATCGAAGGGGTAAAAACGGCTGATGGGGAGTTAATCGCCAGTCAGGTGATTGTGACAGCAGGGGCGTGGTCTGATCAACTCCTCAGCCCTTTGGGGATTTCTATGCCGACTCGGCCAATCAAAGGCCAGATGCTGCTATTGGACCCTGGTCGAATTTTATTAAAACGCATCATCGAACATGAAAAGTGTTACCTGGTCCCACGCGATGAGGGCCTGGTGCTGGCAGGTGCAACGGAAGAAAATGTGGGATTCAATGACGTTCTGACAGGATCGGCTGAGAGCTATCTCTGGAACGAAGCTGTCTCGTTAGTCCCGGCACTGGCCCAATCCCGTATCGTCAATCATTGGTGTGGATTCAGGCCTGGCTCAAAGGATTCTCGCCCTTATCTGGGAAGTGTCCCTGGTTTTGAGGGACTATATGTCGCCACTGGTCATCAGAGGGCAGGTCTCTCGTTATCACCGGCCACCGCCGAATCCATGGCCGACCTGATTCTGGGCCAAACGCCCCGTATCGCACTCGAGGGCTATAGTGTGGCTCGTGAAGCGGCCCCACGCAGGGACGAAGCCGTGCGATCTTGACTGAAGTGGCACAGAGGAACTCAAGCAACCAGATAATTGCCCCGCCAGCAATCCGCTGTCGGACACGGCGAGCTGGTTCACGCTGGAAGTCGCAAACGAGGAACCGGCACCGCTGATCGCTGCCGAACTGGATAACGAAAGCGTGGTGCCATCACTTGTGAGCGTGAGTATCTCTCCAACAGCATCCAGATTGATCGTCAGCAACCCGCTGGAAAAACTGGTCGTGACCAGTAGCTGTCGCTTTTCAAGCTCAAAATTGAAGTCGCTAAAAACCAGCTTCGTACTCTTGGCCCTGATTCGCTTCATGCGATCCGCACGAGATTGACCAAAACCGATGGCGTTTACGATCTTTTTGAGATTCATGATAGCAGCAGCCTTTCGGACCAGATTCAGAACTGATGAGTGTGAAGAGAGATAGCTAACGCCAGGACAGCGAAACCTCAATTACAAATCTTTAGAAATGAGAAATTACTAAGAATCAATAGCCGGAATTTGACAATTCTGAGGATTTTGTGGGAACTAACATCTCCCGTTCACAAAATCAGTGACACAGGTTGAATCAACGTCATCCGGACGCGTATAGCTGTGCCCGCCACAGCCATCCAGAAACAACTTCCGGGGCGGCAGCCCGATCGTCGGCCGGAATTGATCGGGCGTCGGCAATCACATGAATAGCACACCGCCCAGTGCGGCTCGTGTTTTTTAAGCTATTGAGGGATATGTGAGAAAAGATCGCGTTGAAATTCAAAACCCTTAGGATCAGGCCGGAAATAACTTCCCGTTTTTAAAACCAAGGATTCAAAATCAAAAAGTCCAGTACGAATCATCCTAACAATTGTCGTTTTGCGATCCAAAGCTTCTTGGAACGAGTCGGAGAAATATGGAGTATCATGCCGAATTGCAGTTCATACATGATTGCA
>CAMBZY010000137.1 GCA_945872325.1 Candidatus Kuenenia stuttgartensis
GACAACAAATCGCCCGTTGGTGACCAGTGGAATTTTGATGCTGACAATCGTAAACCGCTTCCCAAGAAGCATACATCTCCAGATTATCCGAAATTCGAACCTGATGAAATGACATTAGATGTCTTGAAATTTGTCAACTCCGAATATCCCGACCATATTGGTACAACCAATGATTTCAATCTGCCAGTCACAAGAGAACAGTCCTTATTTGCATTTAACGATTTCCTGGATCATCGGCTCAATGAGTTCGGTCCTTATGAAGATGCAATGAGTCAAGCCAGTGGAACTCTCTGGCATTCAATGATGTCGCCTGTGATGAATCTGGGGCTGATTGATGCTCTTGAAATGTGTAGTTCTGCAGAATCTCGCTATCGATCAGGTTTGGCACCGATCAATTCCGTTGAAGGTTTTATTCGTCAGGTGATCGGCTGGCGGGAGTATATGCATTGGCAGTATTCCCGGACCACAACTTCATTAAGAACGGCAAACAAATGGGATCATAGTCGGCCACTACCTCAGTTCTGGTGGGATGGCCAAACGGATATGGCTTGTTTAAAAACAATTGTTTCGAGGTTGATCGACACAGGATACAATCATCATATCGAAAGGCTGATGGTATTATGCAATTACGCCATGCTTGCTGGGATTAATCCAGAGGCTGTTGCGAACTGGTTTTTAACGATGTATGTGGACAGTCATGACTGGGTTGTTTTGACAAATGTTATCGGAATGGGGCTGAATGCCGATGGTGGTAAAATTGCTACAAAACCATATATTGCCTCAGGGGCTTACATCCATAAAATGTCAGACTTCTGCGGTGGATGCAAATACAATCCAAAGCAGCGAACCGGGGCTGATGCCTGCCCTTTTAATACGCTTTACTGGAATTTTCTGATCCAAAATGAAACCACACTCCGATCAAATCCGCGAATGGGGCCTAACGTACTGGGTCTGAGACATATTTCTGAGTCTGAATCAATTGTCATTCAAAAAGAAGCGGATGAATATCTCAACAACCTCGATTTTTATGATGGCCCGGAATATCAGCCTGACGACGAATAATTCGACCATGAACGGCAGTCCCAAAAATCATCATTCTGGCTGAACCAGAACGGGACAAGCCTGTGGAATGCAATTTACAATCCATGGCTTGCCTGGATGAATCCAGCCAGCCGGATCGCCATCCATTTGAACGGGTACAGGAGCATCCAAAGCCTCAACTTTGACTTCACGCATCTTGCTCATCGCTACACTTCCAAGCCTTGGATGCAGGCCTGCTGCTACCGTGGCCATGTAAATACCGGCTTGAATGGAGCCTGTTCGAGCAAAACTGACATTGTCCAGATAGCCGTCGAATGCTGAGGCTTCTGGGACAAACTTTAATCCTATCGCATAGCAATTCATGTTAAAAAGAATGGTGGTGGAACCAATATTTTCGTGCGAATTCCCATTTTCGTCAGTCCAAGTCAGGCGAACGGGTGGAAATTTGTAATTCCAGGCTTCATAAGCGAGCGGGCCGACATAAGCGAGTCGTGAAGTGGGTCGAGCAGAGCCTGTATGGGCAAGGCGTTGGGTGTGATGTCGGTTGACCACTGCAGCATCGAACCCAAAACCAAGCATGAGCGCGAATCTTTTTTTGGTAGCCGGATCAGCTCCTGGTTCATAATACTCGCCGACATCCATCAACTTTGTCTGGGCGTTGATGATCCAATCCGCCAGCAATTCAGGGTCGGTTGGAGTACGATACGCTCTGGCGAATAGATTTTCCGTGCCTGAGGCCATATTGCAAAACGGTATCTGTGGAGACTCATTGAGTACGGCATTGACGGTCCCGTCTCCTCCAATAGTGACAATCAGTTTACGATCATAACCTAAACTCACAGCTTGTTTTATGATCTGATAACGAGCGTCCTGAGTCAATGCGATTTCAACATCTATACCTCTGGTAACCAACGCCGATTCAAGTTTTTTAACCTTTTCCAAGCCACGGCCACGACCAGCAGCCGGATTCGCAACAATCCCGGCCCAAATTGTTCGGTTTTCCGAGTCGTGCATTTTCCATCACCTGCAAAGTCGATTTCGTTCAGGACCTGAGCTGAGTTGTCCTGAGCCTAAGATGGCCATGAACTAAAATAGCCAAAAAAATAACCCGGGAACAAGCCCGGGTTGGTTGGATTGATTGTTTCGCGAACAAAAATCAACGACCAGTCACAAGTGGACTGCCGGGCGAAACATCCTGAATGACCTTCGATTTAGCAACATCACTGGCCAATGCACGATTTGCTACGCTCATCTGCTGGAACTTCTGGCGAAGCAAGGTGAGTTGGGCGAGCAAATCGGAGTTATTTTTCTTCTCTTTTTCGACTTCAGCAATCGTCGCAGCCAGCTTTTTCTGATCCGAAGCGACTTCTTTTTTCCGCGTGGCGATATTGTTTTCGGTATCTACGCGGCCAATCTCTAAAGTATCCAGCAAGCCTTCGAGACGCAGGAGACTTTCCTGAGTTTCCGCAAGTGCTTTGACCTGATCGTTGTATTCAAGTCTCAAAATCGTTCGATCGTTGTCGGTGACGAGGTGGGTGTCTTCCACATCGTTTTCAGCCTTACGCAACTCTTCTGTAGAGTTTTTGAGCTTTGTTCGTAAATCTTCCAAAGATTTATCGCCAGCGATCACAGCATTGCCGTAATTGGAATTCAGGCGTGCCACCATGGACATCAGCCCAAACCATACGATCGTCAGGAGGGTGACAAGCACCACCAACACTTTTCCACCGGTGCTCATGGCCGTGATCGCTCCCTATCGAGTGAAGGGCACCAAAAATACGTTCTTCTCCTATCAATATAACTTGCCTTCCTAAAAGAAGCAAACTGGTGGCCAAGGCGAATTCCAAAATCTGGGAAATCCAAGCATGTTAAAAGGCTTAGGCAAAACAGGCTGAATGCTACTCCTGTTTCGGATCGAAGTTCAAGCTAGAACCATTTCACACTAAACCTCTTATTTACAATGACTAACAGCGTTTAAAAGTCAATCTCCCGTTACAACAGGCATAGAGACGAGAATACCGAGCTTGACGATTATCCGGATTTGTCCGAAATTAAGGCCACGCTTCAAAATCGGATTTAGCACATGGCTTACCCGGAAAATCAATCGACTCATGAGCAACGAAAATTCTTCTCCAGAGTCAATGCCGCCAAGAGTGGTCAAGGTTGGCTCTGTGAACGTTGGTTCTGGCCATGGGCTGGCTCTAATCGCAGGGCCTTGTGTGATGGAGCCGGGCGGAATGACCGAATTCCTGGCTCGTGAATTACTTGCGATCTGCCAGAGCCTTGGGGTTCCCCTGATCTTTAAAGCCTCGTTTGACAAAGCGAATCGGACCTCGAAATCGAGCTTCCGGGGGCCTGGTATCGAGGCAGGTCTGGACGTTTTCAGGTCAATCAAATCGGAGACAGGTCTGCCTGTAACCACCGATGTTCATGAGCCAGGCCAGGCGGATCAGATCGCTCAAGTGGTTGATTTACTTCAGGTTCCAGCATTTCTGGCACGTCAGACAGACCTTCTGGAAGCATGTGCAGCAACAGGCCGACCGATCAACGTCAAGAAAGGTCAGTTCATGGCCCCTTGGGATATGGCCCATGTGGTTGCAAAGATTGACTCAGCAGGTGGTTCAGGCGTGATGCTCACGGAACGTGGGACCACTTTTGGATACGGTCGGCTGGTGAACGACATGCGTGCCATCCCTTGGATGAAGATGACTGGAGCCCCGGTCGTGTTTGACGCAACCCATTCTGTTCAGCTTCCAAGTGCTGGACAAGGCGTGACTTCAGGCGAGCGAGAGATGGTCCCATTTCTGGCCAGATCAGCCGTGGCAGCCGGTTGCGATGCCGTTTTTCTAGAGGTTCATCCAGAGCCTGACAAAGCCCTTTCTGATGGGCCTAATGCATTACATCTTAAAGATTTAGAAGGCCTGTTAAAGCAGCTTCTGGCGATTCGCGCCGCATTGGGCTAAACCAGCTCGATTTAGGCTGAGTCTCCTGAAGACTTAGCCTTTTTACGCTGAGCCGCCAGCTTGAAATGAGGTCCGTGAATCGCGGACTTGTGCACAGAAGGGTTCGGCTTTTCGCCTAGCAATCGTCTGGACCGAAGGGCGTAAAGCCAGCCCAGGCAAATTAGTACGTCTAAGAAGATGGGCATCCAAAGCGAACCTGCGCTTTCAATGCCTTTTAAAATCATTTCAGGGCTTGACTTAGCGACTGACCAGACCAGCCAGGGCCATGTCAGCAAGACCGCCCAGACCAGCTTTTTCGACCAGGATATGGAACGCATGACGACTTGCTCCCCACAAGATGGTCGTCAAAATGATTAGTAGATGGATACTTATTGAATCGACAATTCTTTCGTGAATCTTTGACTTAATGTCTGTATATAACAAATTTAACGATTGCAGCGCCGAATGATCGCCTTATGGCTCGAGTCCGCCGCTCCTGATCCGTTTGAACCATCGGCCCGGCTTGCGAGGCCAACTCTTCCGACCAAAATCGGCCATGACTGTCTCGAATTGTTGTTGTGTCATGCAGGTCAGAATCACTTGATCCTGCTCGATCAAAACCACCGGCATATCGCCATAAACAGTTATATAAGAAGCTGATCCATCTTGCTTCAGACCAAGCTTCCGGCATGATCGAAGCATGTCGGCCCAAGGCGGGTCGGAGGTTTGGGATTCTGAATCGACCTGAAAACGCTCTTGGAATCGTTGTCGTGCATGACGACTGACCTGATACCCTGAAAGGTTGTAAATCCCATGCCTGCCTGATAGCTCTGATTTCTTTCCATCAGATTCCATGGCACTTGCTCCATTTTTTACGAACCGATCATGTTGGACGCTCACCTATAATAAGGAAGTCGGTGATTCGGTTTCTATCCAGCAAGTTCGCCAGCCATATCTATAGAATGACCATGAATATCGTAACTTTGCAAGAATCAACCGAAGCACTCCGCAAGCCATTATTGAATCATGAAGTGTATGGCCAACTCGGTTTGCCAAACTCCATCCAGCGCTTCATGGAGCTTCACGTTTACGCAGTCTGGGACTTCATGAGTCTGCTGAAGGCACTTCAACAGCAACTCACTTGCGTAACCACGCCCTGGGTTCCCCCGGCGGATCCGATTGCGGCACGCATGATCAACCAAATTGTGGTGGGTGAAGAGTCTGACCTCGATACTGAAGGCCAACCCTCCAGCCACTTCGATCTCTACCTTCAAGCGATGGAGCAAGTCGGGGCTGATACTTCGAAGATCCTGATCTTAGTCGATAAACTAAGAACTGGCAATGACTTGGAAACAGCGATGAGCGAGGCTGAAGTTCCTGAGGCTGCTCGCGAATTCATGCGAGTGACTTTCCAGATCATCGAGTCGGGCGATCTTCCAGCGATCGCATCAGCCTTTACGATTGGCCGGGAAAATTTGATCCCTGGGATATTCCGAGGCATCGTTGCCGGCTTGCTGGAGCGTGGGAATCTCGATACGGATCGATTTCTTTACTATCTGGATCGGCACATCGGGCTAGATGAAGATGAGCATGGCCCATTGGCCTTTAAAATTCTCGAGCGGCTTTGCGGCGATTCCAAAGCGAGTTGGGATCAGGCACAAAACGCGGCATTGATGACTCTGAAGGCACGAATCCATCTGTGGGACGCAATCAGCCTGAGCATCACCAAGCCTTGATCCGACCTCTGGCAACTCCGAATTCCCGGCAACTTCGTCACAGATTTCGATCAGGAAATGACGCATGGGTCTCGCCGAATCGTCGTGAAGTTGTCAAAATAGACTACACAGAAATTCCAGCCACAGCAACTATTGCATCTCCACCTTCCAGTTGGCAGTGGCGTTCGGATCCCAGTTCCGTCAAATCGAGAAATTGCACCGTGATCCAACTCAAATCCGCTTACCCTGGTATCGTCTTCGTGGGATTTTTCATCGCCATTGGCCTCACTGGCTGTGGTGTTGAAAAACCAAAATCAGCGGTTCCGAAGCAACCAACAGGTGTGATCACCAGATCTGGCGTAGGCCGGGATGGTACTTCCGGAGCCGGTACGACTATCGAGCTTTCGAACCAGAAATCTGTCACAGAGACCGATTCCACGGCTCCAGAGGTCGTTCAACAAGCGGCCATTTTAGACAGTGTTCTGCGCCTTCTGACCACGGCTGGAACCAATCCCGGTGGCGACAATTTCACGATCGCAACCGAGCAACTCAACCAATACTTCAACCGGAATGCGACCGGTGCTGAGTTCACCCTGAATCAGCCGACTCTGGAATATCTGACCACAATCCAGATCCCTGAAACAGCCATTAAAGCCTTGCAGGAACCGAAGTTCAGTATCCGTGATGCCCGCCATATCGAAGATTGCATGATGTATTATGGGCTTGCCAACCGGATCGCCGGGAATGGTGACGACCTGACAAGACTGCGCCGGATTTTCGAATGGACTTGTCGTAATGTCATGCTCGTACCGGCCGGTTCGCTCGCCCCTCCAGGCAAAAATCAGCAGGCTCAGGCCAGACCCTACGACTGTATTCTGCGTGGTATGGGATCCGAGGTGACTCCTGCATGGGCTGAAAGAACCTGGATTTTCATGTCGCTGGCTCGCCAGATTCGTATTGACGTGGGAATTCTTGTCAGCTCTCGTGCCCCTAACCAGTGGCTAAGCCTGGCTTTAGTCGATGGCAAGCCTTACCTGTTTGATTGTCGTGTAGGTCGCCCCATCCTTTCCGTGGACGGCTCGACAGTGGCCACCCTCGAGGAAGCCATTCGCGACCCCCGAATCATGGCGGCCATGCAGCTTGCTGGCTCTGAACCTTATGGCCCAAATAACGCCGATTTGGCCGCTGGAGAGTTGAATATTCTGGCAGATTTGGCCACAGGCTACCTCTCACCCAGAATGAGACTGCTCGAACAGCGTCTAGCAGGCAAGAACCGGATGATTTTGTTCCGCGATGTGGCCGACCTGCGTGCGGAATTCTTCAAGGTTCTGAAGCCAAGGCTCAAAGATGTAAGACTTTGGGAACTTCCGCTTGAGGTGGAAGCCTTGCTCTTCTCCAACCCTGAGTTCGTACAGGCTTCCCAATTCCCTCTGCAGATTTTTGACTTCAAGCTCCCCCTGCTGGCCGCTAGAACGGATCAATTACGAGGCGAATCGGTGGACGCCCTCCAAAAGCTCGTCAATATGCGATTCGCTGAAAACGCTGTCTTGCGGGACAAAGTCACTCCAATATCCAGTGGTCTTCAGAAAATCATTGACATCTACAGCACCTACTTTCTTGGTCTGGCTTATCTGGAGAACAGTTACAACCGTATTGCAACTGAATCAGAACAAAAGCAGGCGGACTTAAAGCAAGCCAGGTTCTTCTTCAATGAAACCCTCAGACTCACGCCTGAGCCAACCCCTGAACGGCCGTTCTTTTACATGTTTCGCTGGGGAGCCGCTTCGAACATTGGCCTGATTGCACAAGAGGCCGGCGAATTGCCAACCGCCATTCGATACCTGAGTGCAAGCTATCCAACCGCCCAAGGTTACGGAAATCTCCTGACAGCGACGTCGAATGTCTGGGCCGATCCATTTGGAGCCTCCCCTGCACCATTGCCACCCGCTCCGGAAGATAAGAATCAGCCAGCAAATACGGGGGCACAGGACGTTTTCAACACAGCCCCCGCAACCCCTCCAACCGCCCCTGCAAATCGTCCGTTGCCTGGCCTTGGAGGTGCTCCGTTAAACATCCCTGGCCCTCAAGGCCGCCCTTCATTGCCAACTGGTGGCCCTCGACCTGTCGGGCCAGGTGGGGCATTTCCAGGTGGAATCAACAAACCTTGATTCAGTCCTGATACATGACCGATTCATCATAGGCCCAACAATCTAAAGTTGGCCTATGAATCGGA
>CAMBZY010000138.1 GCA_945872325.1 Candidatus Kuenenia stuttgartensis
TGAGTTCCGGAACTTCTGTGCGATCAGGTTTGCAGCTTTTTCATTTGAGCCGATTCGATCATCTCAAAATATTGTCTCATATGTGCGGATTCCGACCAGTCGACCGATCGGCGTTGATATCCTTGATCCGCCAATTGTTGACGCTGAACCGGGTCGTTGACCATCGTCAGAATGGCTTGTTCAAGCTGTTCAAGAGTATCATAACCTATTCCTCCGCCAGACATTTCACCGGTTTCAGCGATCGCTCCGCCACCCCTGTGTACAATGACAGGCGTTTTAACGGCAAACGCTTCCAGTACGACATAGCCAAAAGTTTCCGGAAATAATGATGGAACCACTACGGCATTCGCATGATGGAACAATTGGATCAGCTCGCGACGCCCACAAAGGCCAACAAACTGGACATTTGGCAACCCAATCGCAAGCTGCCTTAACTCTTGTTCATAAGGACCTGTTCCGGCAATTTTCAAGTCGACATGTGGAAGCTTGGCCATCAGCGGAATAAGCGTTTGAAAGCCCTTCATGCGTACCAGCCGACCGGCCGCTGCGATATAAGGCCTTATTGAAGAGACTTTTGGATCATTTTCCACAGCCTCTGACCAATCGTCAGGCAAAAAGTATGGCAAGTGACGTGCAGAGACCTTTAAGTTCAGTGATTCATGACGTTTAAGCGTATCAAGGGAAGGGAAAATCAGATAATCGAGGTTCTGAATCTCGCGGTCAACCAGCCCTGTATATCGCCAATATTGAGGGGGTCTGTGGCCGGCTAGCGAACACCGGACACAAGTTTTTTCATCACAAGACTTTTCACCGTTTTTCCAAAGCAAATGCATCGGGCATTGCAGCCAGTGTTCATGGGCGGTCATGAGGCGTACGGCATTGCCTCCGAATTCCAGAATTCCTGGCCCACCAATCAGCGAAATATTATGAAAATGCACGACATCTGGCTGAATGTCTGCCAGGATTTGACGAATCTGGGACGACTTCAACAGCGGTCTGCCACTGACCTGAGTGAGGATCGGCGAAGCGATTCCAAATCGACTTTGCAGAGGGTGCAGCACCACACCATCGGTCGGCTCGTAATGCCGTTCTGGATGATCTCCACGAACTGCCTGAAAGGCGTCGAGGCAATACACAATGTGGACTTCATGACCACGGCGAGCCAGGGCGCGGGCCAGTCGATCAACGTAAGCGGCATCTCCACCAAAGCTGTGGGCACCAAAAAAGGTGGTGAACATGCAGAATTTCATCGAACCACATCCGGCTTGGTTCGTCGGGAACCCGTGTCAGGGCCTGGACTAAGGCTGATTTGCTCGATACTCGACCGGCCCCCGACTGATTCTGTACGGTCCTTCGAAATCTGAACCATCGGCCGTTCATAAACGGAGAGAATTGAGACCAGAAACAGCAAAGCGCCAAGAATCATGAAAGCAGTCGTATTTGACTTAAAGCGGCCTATGACTGATCTGTCCAAATCAGTCTTATCTTTCGATGGGGCTGAGATATACACCAACTGTCCTGTCCAGAGTGCCATCATCAGGGCGACAAAAACCATCGCACAGCTAGTCCCAATCAAACCTCTCCAGAAGTGCATTAAAATCACAACAGGCAGAGCCACAAGCACGCATCTCAGGAGGATTCGCAGACCTTCCCGCTCGCGATGAGTTGCTACTAAAGTGGTGATATGAATGGAACTTACAGCTAATAAAGGAACCCGCCAGATCCCGATAGCCAGCAGAGGCCAGGCTTCGTCAAATTCCATCGAAAACAGAAGATCAATCAGATATCGGCTAGCCAGACTCACAAACAGGGTGCAGGGTACAATCGCCGAAAGGGCCAGTCTGACAATCCGAGCAATGCTTGCCGAGCGATTCCCGTCAGCCGGCGACCAAGACCGAACCAGATGCGGTAGAAGGACTTGCTGAAAGATCAGTCCAAATGTGACGGCGGCTGTCACAAGCCTGTGAGGTGCCCCATAAAGTCCGACCATACTCCAGCTATCCGTGAAGCCGACAATGACCACATCAAGTGATGACAGAATGACTTGCGCAAGCTGAATGCCCAAAACACTTCGCCCTTGTGACAAAACGGAGGCCCCGAATCGACGTCCGTGGCGAAAGCTTGGCCTGGGTATTCCAAACTCAGCAGAGTAGCGTGTCCAGACAAGCATGATTCCGAGAAATTCTGAGCCAAATAATAGCCATGGAACCCAGGTGAGTCTGGCTCCATCACGCACCAGCAACAGGACCCCTGTTGCATACAAAGAGCTTCGGACGACAAGCGAAATCGCTACGATTCCAGGCTTTTCGCGTCCTCGAAACACATTGTCGAGCCCCATTGCCGTGGTCATCAGCAAGGCTCCGTACGAGCAGAGCATGATGCGGTCGTGAGTGTCACGAAATACGACAAGTGAAACAATCGCCAGAAACACCCATAACATAAATGCCAAAGAGAGTTTAAGCGACAGGAATGCGTTCACCAACTGCGGTTTCGGGCGTTTACGTTTTGCCACTTCCCGGCAAAAGACCAGTTCTACACCATCGCGCAGCACGAAAATCAGCCAGAATACAATGTTGAACGAGAATTCGATCCGGCCATAACCTTCACGGCCAACACGTCGGGCCAGTTCCACAACCACGGCCAGCGATATCAGGCGACAAATGACTTCGGCGATACTGAGGATCGCAAACTGGGAAATCAAACTTTTTAATGGACGTGGCTGAACAGTTACATGAGCATCTAAACTCATGCTATGGGAGCCATTCGGGATTTCGGTTGCAACAGCATCAACTGGCACCCGATACCTCCTTGCACGGGCCTGATGATCCACACCTTTTATTCCCATTTTTCAAAAACAGCTCGATGAGCGATTTGAATCGGAGGTGCTGACCACATCTTGGATGAAAAAGACGGAAATGTCCAGATCAGAGCGCCCAGTTTAGCGATACTGGCCCAACTGATTCCATTCGATAGATCACTCGGACCCGCGTCATCTGGCTACAACTTAACTCCACTCGCCATATCCCGATCATAGATCAGGGCTTAGTTGGCGGGTGGAACAATCCCCATTTCTTTCATCAGCATCTTCAGATCTTCCCACGCTTCTTTTTTAAACGATGGACTTCGCAAAAGATAGGCAGGGTGATATGTCACCATGGTGGGAATGTTGCGATAACGGAACCATCGCTGGCGTAAGGACTTCATCGGCAATGCCGACTGGAGCAGGGCCGTCACGGCCGTCTTCCCGAGCAGGCAGATGAACTCTGGCCTGACGATGTCGATCTGGCGATCAAGGTAACCAACACAGTTGGCCATCTCCGGGTTCGTAGGCACCCGATTCTCTGGAGGACGACACTTAAGAACATTAGCAATATAGACTTCCGAACGGGACAATCCCATGCCCTTGGTCAGCATATCGGTCACAAGTTTACCAGCACGCCCGACAAACGGCTCGCCCTGGAGATCTTCATCCTCGCCTGGGGCTTCCCCAATAAACATCAAACGGGCTGTGGGCGTTCCGGAATCGAACACGGTTTGAGTCCGGGTCGATGCCAGTTCCGGGCATCGTTCACATGCGGCCACCTCTGCGGCCAATAATTTCAGAATCGGAAGGCGATCGTTCTGTGGGGTCACGGGATTCTCAAACGCTTTAAGATATGTGCCGAACATCGACGAAACGGGCGGAGCAGGTGGCCGTACTGGCCGGGCCGATCTGTTCGGTGCAGGGGCAGGCTTGCGCTCCACCACTTCCGGGATCAAATCCGTCTCTAATGGCTTTATCGGAATCCGAACCGACGGTTCAACAGTCGCTACAACTTCTGTCAAAATCGTTTCAGGCTCATGTTCCGCTTCAAACCGAGCCACGGGCTCCACAAAATCCGATGGATCCCAAGTCCCGACCGGCACATCCAGAAGCCCTGCCCGGCGCAGCGATTCCAGATGCGTTTTCAACTGACGCCATGCGTCGATCGGATCGTTCTCCATTTTCAATTCGATCCTGCCAGAAGGTCAGCCATACGATGCCCTAAATTCTTGATCAAGGATTCGGAACTCGCTTTGGTGGAACAGTATCAACCCGAAACGATTCCGCCAGCCACTTTTTCCAAGAGATGACATCATACCCGAAATCGACTCCGCTGAGATCCACCAAGGCCGCAAGCACGGCTGGATTGGGGAACGCCTCTCGGCCTGCCCGCATGACGGGTGTCAGTTGAGTCGTATTCGATTGGCCACCTCCACCACCCATCGACAGACTGTTCCCAATCGGATAAATATTCTGCCCATATGCCACAACCCCAGGCCCTACAACAGGAACTGGAACTGAGACATAGCCATCCACACTGCCCATGGAAAGGCTGCCTCCACCACTACCACCGCCTGCCGAGACGCGCTCTGGCACCCATTCCACTCGTTTTGTGAACCGAACGGGGGCCAGTTGATCAATCAGTTCAGGGATGCGATCACGCCATTTCAAGTCGGCAGCTGCCATGGCACCGAGCCCAGCCCGGACCGGATTCTTGGACGTAACAGCCAGTTTAACATGAATCAGAAACCGTTCGTAACCGGTTTTATCCTGACGACTTCCAATCAGCTTAACCAAGCCTCTCCGCACATCCGGATCAGGCTCGACCATCAATCGTTCTGCGAGTGCGACCCAGGCCAAATCGTTATCCTGATTGGCCAACGCCCGGTCCAGTAACAATCGAATCGGCGCCGTTTCCTGACCCAAAACCTCAAGCATGGGCCCAAGTGCTTCAGGCTCAGGAGTATTCAGAATCATGGATTCGATTTTGTCGACTTCCTCAGCACTGCCTGTTTTGAGTTTTTTAACAGCATTCTGATAACGCCTGACCCAGCCTTCGCGAATCTTCTGCTTCTCGGATTTAGAGCGCGGTTTTGCGCTTTTCCCCTCAGAATCACTTTTCCCAACCGTGATTTTCTTCGGCGAGTTCGACTTCTCTGGCTCCTGAGCGTGTGCAGTGGCCAAAGAAACGACGACACACAAGAGACCCGCCAGACGGCTTGATAAATTCATAAACCATTCTCCCTCAACGCATTCAGGATGACTGAGAAGGCCGGTCGTTTTTGGGGTGTACATTCACCCGATCCAGATATATTCATCATGATGGGATTACACGCTGAGTCAATTGGTGAAACCAAAAAAACGGGGGAATCAATTTCGTCCGAAGGCCTTGTCGATCACCGTCTCGGGGTTGGCGATCGAATTCCGGACGATTTATTGATTCCCACCGGTATACCAGACCATTATAAACCGGAGTTCTTTATACGAATAACCAAAGATTTCTGAACCCACTCCATGAATTACACTCGCGACTGTCATGCCTTGCAACCTTTTGAATCCAAAGAAATTCCCCACTCGCCAATTGACGCAGCAGCACGATCTTCGTACCTATTAAAACAAGTCCACATCAACACATTGAGAAACCTCGAAGGAATTCGTCCCGCCATGACATGTCGCCAAATCTTCTCCGCCTGCTTGCTCATCTTCACCTCAATATCCATAACATATGCCGATCAAACGGGTTCTGGCCGGATCAGTTCGCCAATCGGGACCGGCGAGCAAGGCTTTTCAGGAGATGGCGGACCGGCCTCCAAAGCCCTTCTGGACCAGCCTTTTGATGCCACCTTCGACACTCAGGGTCGTATCCTCTTCTCCGACACGTTCAATCATCGGATTCGCCGATTCGACCCAAAATCAGGCTTGATTGAGACCGTCGCCGGCTCCGGCCTGAAGGGCTTCTCAGGTGATGGAGGGCCGGCTCTTAAAGCTGCCCTGAACGAGCCTTATGGCGTGAAGATTGACAAGGATGAAAACCTCTATATCGTCGACAGGCTGAACTTTCGGGTGCGTCGAGCCAACCTGAAAACAGGCTTGATCGAGACCGTCGCCGGCACTGGCGAACCACGATACAGCGGCGATGGAGGACCTGCCTCGAAAGCTGGTCTGATGGAGCCGAACGGAGTGGCCCTGGGCTCAGGCCCAAACGGCCCTGATTCCAGACTCTATATTGCCGACGTTCGAGGCCATCGGATCCGCATGGCGGATCTAAAATCAGGCATCATCGAAACCTTTGCCGGCACAGGGAAAGCGAAACACGAGGGTGATGGTGGCCTTGCCTCAAAAGCCAGTATTTTTGGGGCTCGGGCTGTTGCCGTAAGCCCGAACGGAGATGTCTTCATTCTGGAGCGTGAAGGGCACAGCCTGAGAGTGGTCGACTCAAAATCTGGCCTCATTCGGACCGTTGCTGGGACTGGAGTTAAAGGCGATTCAGGCGATGGCGGCCCTGCGAAAAAAGCGACCTTCAACGGCCCCAAAGAGCTGTGTGTGACACCAGATGGGTCAGCCGTTCTGGTGGTGGATACAGAGAACCATAAAATTCGTCGGGTTGACCTGAAATCGGGCCTGATCACGACCGTTGCAGGCAACGGCCAACGTGGTCCCGGCGGTGATTCTGGGCCTGCAACCGAGGCCCTTCTGGACCGCCCCCATGGTGTGACCATAGACTCTCAAAACCATATCTGGATTGGAGATACGAACAACCATCGAATTCGTAAAGTCGCCGGTCCCGGCCAGTGATGCAAGGATCAAACAGAATCGGTGAATTCCAAAAAACATGGCAAACTGATTCGTAGTTAGTGTAGGATAAATGTTCAGTTCGAAGTAATGGGTTCTTAACGAACCAATCGGCTTCATGTCAGATCGTGTGAGAATGGCTACGGATCTTTTTTCAGAAATCTGGCCCATCAGACGCATGCCACCAAAACCAGACCAACCCGTGAATCAATTTCAAAAAGCCGTTGAAGTCCTCCAAAAAGGCCGTGAGGTCTTAATGAGGGATTTATCCGAAGAGATTCTCGACAGAGCCGAGGATTTCACAGAGGGCGGCTTTTTGTTCCAGGAATTCCTGGAGAATCAGGGCACGAAGCTCCACTTCCTGTATTTGATGGTCAGTCAACTCGAACAATCTTCCGAAGCTTTTGAAGAAAACCTCCGAAAAAGTCAGCAGACCAAACCTTCAGGCCGGAATGGCAAACGCAAAGCGGCTGAAATTCAGGCTGAAGCAGAATCCATCCGCATGGAAGATTTCGAAATCGACCAGGATATTCTTGACTTCGAAGAGTCAGAACCTGAACCACGAAGTAAGCCGAAACGTAAACGTCGTCGCAAGGTTCGTACGGAATCGTCTATGCCATCGCCGATGGATGACGAATAATCATTAAGGATCAGGCCGAAAATAACTTCCGCTTTTTAAGCGAACCGTGGTCTTTCGCCCTGCGGCTTCTTTCTAGCCGGTCTTGGCGCTAGTCCCGGTTGTTTTTTCTAAATCGCCGAAACCGGGGCCTATCGCCCTGCGGCTAGTTTTCGACCTGAAGGGGCGTTATCCTACAGCCCGGTCCTAAGGGCCGGTTCTTGCGAGTGCCAAAAGTCTGATTCAGGCCTGAAGGGCCGCAATCACGTCCTTTCAGGCCGAAAAACAAAGAATTTGTGCAACGATCTTCCCAGCCCTTCGGACTGGGCTGTAGGATCTCTGGCCGTTGGCCCGAAAACTAAAACCATCCCAAATCGGCAAGTGATTTCCGGCCTCATCCTAAGATTCAGAGCCTCAAAACCACCCCGACCATTGGGGTGGATGTGCTCCCTCTTTGAGCCCTCGTGTCAATTCGTTATCACGCCAGTCCCAAAGCCTCTGATGATCCTTATCCGCATTCGTCGGTGATGAATGCCAACTCGTGGGATATGTCCACAAAGCCACTGCCTGAATTCCCGCCGACCAGACCACTGTGGCGACGATTAGAATTTGCAATATATATTTGCGAGTACAATTCATAACTCCCAGCGATGCCCAACTTGCCGCCAGAAGCATCGCCAGAACCGGTGTGATGT
>CAMBZY010000139.1 GCA_945872325.1 Candidatus Kuenenia stuttgartensis
GCCTCTCGGGCGGCTTCAAAAATCTCGGTGCCGTGGTCGGCCAGCAGGGCCTTATTGGCAGTCACCACATGCTTGCCAAGCCTTAAAGCCTTCAGGATCAGAGACTTGGCTGGCTCAATCCCACCCATCGCCTCAAACACCACGTCCACTTCCGGGTTGGTCAAGACTTCCAGAGGATCGGTGGTAAGCCGTACACCGGCTGGGAGATAATCGCGTTTTTTCTCAAGGTCGCGAACCGCTGTGGCCACCACCTTGACGGGTCGGCCAATGCGTCTCTCCAGCATCTCGGCCGAGTCGGCCAAAATCCGGACCACGCCCTGCCCGACCGTTCCAAGCCCAAGTATGCCAACACCTATTGGAGAACTCACGTAGTCACTCACCGATTTAATCAAGGGATCCGGAATGTTCTGAAAGATGACTCTTGGCGAACATCCCACTCCATGCCTTTAGTTCCAGAGACGGTCTCTATGACACTCATTATGACACGATTTGCAACGTTCCGCGCGTCAATCCATATTGATTCGTCGCCTTGACCCGTTTCCAAAGTGCCCTTGGATCCAACTGACCTGACATCGCCGACTGATAGTTCATCACCACATCACGAACCGTCTCAGGCGATTCGTCGACAAACTCCAGACGCATCGCCGCCACGCCCTTCTCCAAAAACTTCGGAATCCACTCCGCAGCCGATTGAGCCGTCGCATTGAAAAGCGTGTTACGACACCCAACATCGGCCATAAGCCGGTGCCGGGCACCAACCCGATCCTCAAGCTCTACCTTGTGAATGTCACACGGACGCCCGCAATTCGACTTGTCTGTACCAGGTGAAATCGCCATACAAAACACGCAATGCTCCATATGGAACATCGCAACCCTTTGATGCACAACCACTTCAATCCACTGAGGCGGCACCGAGTCCAATAGCCCGAAAAGCTGCCCGACATTCAAGTCAAACCCCGCAGTCATCCGTTTAGCACCCAGCTTATGAAAGTGCTCGACCGACGCTGCATTGGTGATATTCAACGAAAAGTCGGCCAGCCAGGCCAGCCCAGAACTCGTGCAATACTCTACACCACCAGCATTTCTGGCAAGGATCCCGGCCGGCTTGCACTTCTCGAGGAACTTGAACAGGTTGTACTCGCCCGGCTTCTCGATCCGCGGTGTGGCCAGCCAAAGTTCTATGCCTTCAGCAGTCGCCAGCACACACGCTTCCTTATATTCCGCCACGTCCTGAAAATCCGCATAAACTGTGTTCAGGCCAAGTGTTGACATCGTTCGAAGCTGGGCCATGTCCCGCACCAGACATGTCAACTCCGTCTTCGCTTTTGCCTCCAGTTTTCGCTCTTTCGCCATCCCGTTCTGCAATACGGAGATTGGCATCAGCGAAGTTTCACGCACCTCGCCCAGCATCTGTGCCTCAGGCACCAGTTTTTCGATCAATTCTCGACGCAACCCATTCAGAAGACTCGCTGGAAGCAGTGTCTTTCCGTCTGTCTCAAGCTCCAGTTCAGCCAGTTCAAAAGTCGTATCCCCCAGCTTCCCAAGATGCTCTTTGGCCCAGGCCTGATCCGCTGGCCTCCGCTCAGCCACTTTCAGAAGCTCTGTGGAAACCACCCTCGACTTCATCCCCAACCGGGTCGTCGCCTCAATCTCTAAAGCCTTTCCTGATATGGCCTTGACTCGCATAAACAAAGGCTGTTTCCGGTGCGGCCCACGGCTGAACGATTCCCTCAATTCCTGATCCAGAACCTGATCGTTGGTCTGCCATAAAGACTGTCCTGGATGAACTTTGGTGAAGTCCACAGAATCTCTCATGAACCAGACCTGCACGCGACCACTGAAGCTCGGGTTCTGCGCATCCGTCATCTTATGCTGAAGTCCGCTCCGGTCCGGCCCATAGGTGCTGCTGGCACGCCTGTCCTCTTCACATGGCCTGATCGCATAAACTCTTCCTCCAACAGCTCTTGAAGAGCCTTGATTATTATCTTCCACGTCGATCATGACACCGTCTCCAGCCTTCAGATCGGCATGCAAACGTACCACAATCGACCGCTCGCGAACCTCTTCAACGAACCCTGCATGAGGACCCCTCTTATTCGAGAAGTCTCCACGCACCAACAGTTTATGATTGTTCCCGTCAAAAAACCCATGCCCCAGTCCACGCGAAAAGGCAAGCTCCAGCCGCCGTCGATCCGTTCGCGTCCAGTTCGGGTCAACGCCTTTAAAATAAGCGTCTATCGCTTTCCGATAATGGCTGGTCACGTTGGCAACATACTCTGCGGACTTCAATCGCCCTTCAATCTTAAAGCTGATCACCCCAGCCTCAATCAGCTCCGGTATAACATCATAAGCCGCAAGATCTTGTGGACTAAGGAGATAATCAACATTCCCAAGGTCTTGCGAAACCCCATCTTTCAAAAGCTCGTAAGGCATCCGGCAAGCCTGGGCGCACTCTCCACGGTTGGCGGATCGACCCCCAAGTGCTTCGCTGGTAAGGCATTGCCCAGAATAGGCCACACAGAGTGCCCCGTGAATGAACGTCTCCAGAGGCATGCCTGGTTCTTCTGTGTGAATTTTTTCGATCTCTTTGACCGAAAGCTCACGGGCAAGAATCACTCGGTCGCATCCTAAAGCCTTTGCTGCACGCACTCCTGATGCACTTGTGACAGTCATCTGTGTCGAAGCATGAACCGCTAAACCAGGGGCGATATCGCGAGCCAGTTTAGCCAGCCCGACATCCTGAACGATCAGGGCATCGACACCGGAACGGGCGGCAAGTTCGACCAGTGAACAAGCATCATCAATCTCGGATGGAAAAATCAGGGTGTTGAGCGTCAGATAACCCAGAACACCTTGTTTATGAAGAACTTGCATGATCTCAGGCAATTCTTCGCGTGCAAAATTAGTGGCTCTGGCGCGGGCGTTATGGGCATCGAGACCGAAATAAACGGCGTCAGCCCCATTCTCTATCGCTGCATGGAGCGCGTCCCAATGTCCTGCCGGAGCAAGCAGTTCCACTTGCCTCCGTACCTTCCGGGGCTGGTCGCTGTTCAAAGTGGTGGATAGTGTCGAACGCTCTTCTGTGTTGGTTGTCATATCTTTATTATGCACAATTAAACGATTCGTAGACAACTTGATCTCAAAAGCTTTCAGCAACAGAGACCTTGAAACCGCTTCCATCCATCGACTTAAACCAAATTCCATCGTGTCAATCGAAGCCCATATATCGCTTTGCAAGTGCTTGCAAGGCAATGGATTCCAAGAGTGTCAAACAATCCAGCTTGATTAATCTGTAATGGTTGGGTATACTATGGGTGTAGAATCCTGCCGGGCCGGGAAAAGTCCTCCCTCAAAACGGCCCACGTTCTTGGACTGGTCATAGAGACCATCAAAGAATCCATTCGAAACTTCGAGCCATGACATCAGTCATCGCGCCTTGAAGGAGCCCCTGAGATGCAGAAGTCCGGAATGAACAGCAATCGTGCCCTTCGGTTTTCACTAAAATTCCTCATTGCAGCCCTCGTCATTGGTTCCCCGTGGTTATTTAATTCTCTTTACCGATCTCTAAATTGGAACAAATCAACGCTTGAATTGAGCAGCACCGAAACCGAGCCTGTACGCCGAGTTTCGTTCGATGTCTCAATCAATGCACCCGGAGAAATCCGGAGTTCTGACAACACCATCGTTGAGTGCGAAATCGAGCGGCTTGCCGTCTACACTCGCGGTGGATCCATGGTCAGTGGAGCATCCACGCGAATTCTGAAGCTCGTTCCAGACGGATCCATCGTCAAAAAGAACGACGTGATCTGCAAGCTCGACAGTAGTTCCGTAGAAGAACTGGTTAGGCTCCAGAAAATCAATCTGCAACAAGCCACTTCGATGCACGACTACACGAAAATGGATCTTGAAGTCTCAAAAATCGCGCTCGAAGAGTATAAAAACGGCACAGCCAAACAATACCAACAGACACTGCGCGGTCAAATCGCACTGGCCACCTCCGACGCCTCAAGGACCACTGGCCGCCTGGCCTGGTCTCGTAAAATGTTCGAAAAAGGCTATCTCTCGAAAACCACCGTCAGGGCCGAAGAACTTTCGCTCCAGCGTTCCGACCTGCTCCTGACCAAATCCGAGATCGCGCTTACGACATTCAATAAATATACCTTACCCAAAACTGCGCATAGCTTTGAGGCGAGAATCCAGTCCCAGAATTATCTCTTGAAGTACTATGAGAGATGGGTTGCCAGTCAGCGTGAGAGGCTTTCCAAATTCGAAGAACAGGTGGCAAAGTGCACCGTCAGGGCGCCTCACGATGGCGTGGCCATCTATGCCAACGAGGAAGATGGTGACACCCGGATCGAAGAAGGTTCGGAAATTCGCCAGGGTCAGGATATCTTCTACCTACCCGACCTCGGAAACATGCAAGTCCTCTCAAAGCTCAGCGAAACCATTGTCGAAAAGGTTCGCGTTGGTATGAAAGTGGCTGTACTTGTCCAATCTCAGTCAGGTACAGAATACTCGGGAGTGGTCGAAACAGTTTCCGAATTCCCGATACCAGCCTCCTCCTGGCGTTCCGCGCCTGAAGTGAAAAACTACTACTGCGTGGTCAAAATCGACGGCAAGCCCGAAGACCTGAAACCAGGCCTGACTGCTGAAATCAAGGTTCTGACTGACGTGAAAGAAGATATCCTCGCCATTTCGCCGGAAGTGATTCAAGTCGAAAACGACAAAGAATACTGCTTCGTACTCCAGCAAAGTGGCGAGATCGAAAAACGCGAAGTCCGTACCACCACAGGTGATCCAGGAACCCTCGCAGTTCTGGAAGGCCTTGAAGAAGGCGAACTCGTCTTACGCTCACCCAGGAAAATCGAAGATAAGCCTGAGTTGATCGACAAAGTCGTCGCCCTCTCCGATCAGCCAACCCAACTCATTCAAACGGATCCACAAGTGGTTCAAACGGATTTAGAAAACGAATCCATTCTCGAACCAGGCCAAGTGGAAAACGTATCAGAAAAAGTCGCTGATATCGCTCCCTTGAAGCGAAATCTTAAAGACGGCCATTAATTTCCGCAAATCAACAGATTCGTCCCGCGAAAATCCATTTTGCCCACCCTAGGCAAATGGATTTTTCGATTTTGATCACCGACAAACAGAGTTGAAAAACCCTTCGATTAAACTTTCCAGCACTCTCTAAGCCTTGACATTAAAACACTTTCCATTACTCATGCCTGAACTCTGAGTTGTCGATTCGTAAAAGGTCGATATACTTGTATCAACGAGCCAGATCAATTCTCGGTGACCACTCTCGCTTGAGAACTTTGACCTGACAATTCCAGACAGCAGCATATCGCCCTGATGGTTCAGAAGGAATCCTGTTCCATGTCACCTTCATTAAAATCCTGGCGATGGGTACCTATCCTTACGTTATTGGTTTTTGCATTGATTTGGTCCCAGGCTCCGCAACTCTTAAACCTCGGCCACTGGATGAACCAAACCGAGAATGATCACTCCATTGAAACCGTTCCTGTCCGGCGAGTCACATTTGACGCCTCCGTAAATGCTCCAGGCGAAATCCAAAGTGCAAACAACACGATTGTCGAATGCGAGATCGAGCGACTATCGGTGATGGTCCAGGGCCGATCCATCACGTCCGGCGGTTCCACAACCATCTTAAAGATCATTCCCGATGGCACCAGGGTCAAAAAAGATGACGTCCTCTGCGTGCTTGACAGCTCCGAGTTCGAAGAACTCGCCCGGCTTCAGCGAATCAATGTCGAGCGTGCCAAGGCAGATAAACTCGAAGCCGAGATGAATCTTGAAGTCGCAAAAATTGCCTTCGACGAATATCGGCTCGGTACTGCCAAGCAGACAGTTCAAAGCCTGAAAGGCCAAATTGCCCTGGCAAACTCTGATTCGACCCGACTCTCAGGGCGACTCGACTGGTCCCGCAAAATGCTGACCAAAGGCTATGCCTCAAGAACATCGGTTCGTTCCGAAGAGCTCGCTCTCCAGCGTTCCGACCTCCAGCTAACGCAAGCTGAAATCGCTCTCAAAACCTTTGAAAAGTACAGCAAGCCAAAGGTCGAGCACACCATGCAGGTTCGAATTCGTTCCCTCCAAACCATGCTGCGTTATGAAGAGAGTCGGCTGAAGCGGCATCAGGATCGTTTGGAAACTTACACGAAACAGATTGCGAAATGTACGGTTCGAGCCCCCAATGACGGGATGGCGATCTATGCCAACGAGGCCGACGGCGACTCGCGCATTGAAGAAGGCTCACTGATACGTCAGGGTCAGGATATCTTTTTACTCCCAGAGCTTGACAACTTGCAGGTACTGGTCAAGTTAAGCGAATCCATCGTTCAAAAAGTCCAACGGGGTATGAAGGCCAAAGTTCTGGTGGAAGCCTTGAATGGTCGCGAATTTGAAGGCCATGTCGAAAGTATCGCTCAATTCCCGATCCCACCATCCTCATGGCGCATGTCTCAGGACGTCAAAAACTATTTTTGTGTCGTCAAAATTGACAGTAAATCCGACGACCTCAGGCCCGGCCTAACCTCCGAAATCCAGTTCCTGACCGGCACTGGCGAGGATTCTCTGACAATCTCTCCAGAAGTGGTCCAAGTCGAAAAAGACCGTGCATTCTGTTATGTCCGCAAGTCTGACGGCCGTTATGAAAGGCGTGAAATCAAGACCAGAACAGGCGACCCGGACACTCTGGAAATTATCGAAGGTTTAAAGGAAGGTGAGCAGGTTGTCCGCAAGCCAGGCAAAATGGATGATCTAAAGGGTTTAATCGACGGTGTTGTGGCTCTCAACACGCAGTCCGATCCTGAACAACACGATCCGATCGTGTTTTCCGATCCATTGCCTGATACCACTGAAGCCAACGCCACGACGGCCACGGTTATAACGATTCCTGATGGCCACTTGAATGGAAATTGATTGCGAATTGAGCTGGAATCCGGCACGCTTCACTTTTATAAGTTAGAGTAAATTTGGTTCATCTGATTCTGGGACATGGTTCTGAGGTGATTCGATGGCAAGCCGACCTGCTGTTCAAAATAATACCTCATCGAAGCAATCGCGACCTCCAGCGATGAGCAAACCGATGGCAAATCTGGTGATTCTGGCGATTTCTCTATTCTTGTTTGGCAGGCTTGGAGTATCTCGAGGCTGGATCTCATGGCCTCCATCGCACCTCTCTGCGATTCTGGCAGCATTTGCAGGCTGGATCGCTTTGACAGGCCCATTTGTCTTATTCCGATACGAAGAGCAGTCAGGCGGAATGGGTCTTGGTGACCGTGTCTGGATCACCTGTGGCCTATTCCTCTGGATGCGTCACGGCCTGGATTTAGCAGTTGGCCGGATCCCCTCATTTGAGAGTCTGGCGACGGCGGTCAGTTCACGAGACATGGCGATTCTGGCGATGGCATGTTTAGTGGGCGGAATCTTATCACGCCCGAAGCAGACGCATTGGACATGGACGAACTTGATGGGCTGGGCCTTAACCATTTCCTGGATCGCATCAGCCGCACTCCCAACAGGCACGATGTGGCCCTTGATGGCATGGGGTGTTCGATGAGAGGTGGAGGAATTCAGGAAAAACAGGGCTCGTGAACAATAATTTGGAATGATCCACGAAACCACCTTGTTTTTAAGTGATCCAACTGATATAAATAGGTATATGCACCCGTAGCTCAACGGATAGAGTCACTGACTTCGAATCAGAAGGTTGCAAGTTCGAATCTTGCCGGGTGCATTCAGGAAAATAAGCCATTTCCAAGCCATATAAGCCTTTAGAGCCTAATCGCTCTAAAGGCTATTTTCGTCACTGGTGTTCACTTGTCACCTGGAATCAGCCTGGGTTTTCAAAGTTTAGTGTAAACTCGAGTG
>CAMBZY010000140.1 GCA_945872325.1 Candidatus Kuenenia stuttgartensis
CCAGCAGGCTTATTCGATCATGACTTCTGCTAAGACTCGTGACGCATTTGACTTAAAGAAAGAGTCCGAGAGCGTCCGCGACACTTACGGCCGCACCCGGTTTGGCCAGTCATGCCTGATGGCACGTCGTTTGGTGGAAGCTGGAGTCAGGTTCGTGACCGTGAATATGTTCGAAACCGTCTTCAGTGAAGTCACTTGGGACATCCACGGTTCAGCCCCATTTACATCCATCGAAGGCCTTCGCGACGAGGTGGCTCCGAACTTTGACAGAGCCTACACAGCTTTGATCCAAGACCTTGCCCAAAAAGGACTTCTGCAAAACACGATGGTTCTGGCGTTTGGTGAATTCGGACGCACTCCGAAGGTCAACCCGGCAGGTGGCCGCGATCACCACCCTGGTGTCTGGACCTCTCTCTTTGCGGGAGGGCCTTTCAAGGGCGGTCAAGTGGTCGGCGAATCCGACGAGATCGGCGGCTCGCCCAAAACCAGACCTGTGACGACAGGTGAAGTGGCTGCAACGGTTTACGAAGCCTTAGGCATGAGCCTTGACACAGAACTGACCGGCCCTGGGAATCGGCCAATCAGGCTTGTAGAACATGGCGTAGAACCTGTCCGCGAGCTTTTCAGCTAAGCCGTCCCAAATCACGACCCCGCCTTTCTACTGCATCCTGAATATTGCCCCCATGAGCTACCCATGAATATTTCAATGATCATCGCCGTCATCATCCTGCTGGCGAACATGGGGCAGATTCATGCTGCTGCACCAGCCGATTTGATCTCCATCTGGCCTCCTGAAATTGCATTTCAAAATGGCCGGTCGATCGAGCATGTGCAACTGCTTCAAAGGGATTCATCCGGAGTGGCCACAGCCGACCTGACCCGAGATGCCGAATGGAGGATTGAGCCTTCAACTCTGGGGAAAGTGGAATCAGGGGCGATTGTTACCCCTCTCAATAACGGATCTGGAAAAATCATTGCCAAGCTAAATAACGGGCGTGAATTTTCCGTTCCTCTTCGTATTCAAAATGCAAACGTGCAAACGCCCTGGTCATTTGAAAATCAGGTTCAGGCCGTTATCACCAAAACAGGCTGTAATCAGGGTTCGTGTCACGGTTCAGCTGCGGGTAAAAATGGATTTCGTCTGAGCCTTCGCGGATATGCTCCAGAGGTGGATTACGATGCCTTGACCCGTCAGGCCAGTGGCCGCCGGCTTGTACCAGGGCACCCTGAACAGAGCCTGATGCTGTGGAAGGCCATCGGCGCTGTACCTCACGGTGGTGGGGTTCGGATTGCACCTGACACACGCGACTTTATGGTCCTTCGTGACTGGATCTCAGAAGGCGCCAAAGGTCTGATCGAGAACGCCCCAAAGGTCGTTCGGCTCGAAGTTTCCCCCGAACGCGCCCGGTTTCAATCAGGGCAATCAGGCCAGGTCACAGTTCGAGCCATTTACAGTGACAAATCGAGTGAAGATGTCACCTCATGGGCAAAATTCAGCACCACAAGCGACACCATTTTAAAGGTGGATGAAGACGGCCGATTCAAAGCCGACCAACCAGGCGAGGCTTTTGCGACCGTTTGGTACGCCAGTCAAGTGGCAGTCGTTCCAGTGGCAGTTCCTTCAAAGGAGCATGTCGCTCCAGAAATTTTTGCCAGCGCACCCAGAACCAATAAAATCGACGATTTAAATCTGGCGAAATTGAAATCACTGGGAATCCCCCCTTCCCCTGATGCTGGAGATGCAGCTTGGCTCAGGCGAGTCACTCTCGACACAACGGGATTACTTCCATCCTCTGAACGACTCTCTCAATTTCTGGCAGATAAAGATCGCTCCAAACGGAACAAAGAAATTGAGCGATTACTGGTATCTGAGGCAGCTACCGATTACTGGGCCTATCAGTGGTCAGATTTGCTACTGGTTTCATCCAACAAATTACCATCTCCGGCGATGTGGTCTTTCTATCAATTTGTTCGTGAGAGTGTTGCCCAGAACAAGCCTTGGAATCAATTTTCGAGAGAAATCCTGACCGCTCGTGGTGGAACTCTGGAAAATGGTCAAGGGAATTATTTCGTATTGCATCGCGATCCCACAGACCTGATGGAAACGACAAGCGTTGCATTTCTTGGTCTCTCTATGACTTGTGCCAGGTGCCATAATCATCCGATGGAGAAATGGACTCAAGATCAATATTACGGCTTTGCAAGTTTGCTCAGTCGGGTTGGTCTCAAGGACGGTTCCTCAGCAGGCGAAGTGATCGTGAGCGACCGGCCTGAGGGAGAAATCATGCATCCTCGCAAGGGTAAGCCAATGGCTCCTCAACCCTTGGACGGAGCATCGGTTACGAGCGATGATATCAGGTCTCGCCGCGAGGCACTGGCCGATTGGATGACCGCACCGGAAAACCCTTTATTCGCACGTGCCATCGTCAATCGGGTCTGGAAAAAAGTCTTTGGACGTGGGTTGATCGATCCTGAAGATGACCTCAGAGCTACAAATCCGCCCTCGGATGCCGACCTGCTGGAGTGGCTTGAAAAGGACTTTATCGCCCATCAATTTGATATCAGGCATCTCCTGAGAACCATTTTACAATCGTCTGTTTATGCTCGTTCCAGTACACCCGTTGGTGGAAATGGGACCGACATCAAATATCTTTCACACAACGTTCCAAGGCGTTTAAATGCAGAGGTTTTGCTGGATGTCTACAGCCAGGTGACCGAAGTTCCAACAGATTTCGCAGGTTTTCCAGAAAGATGGCGAGCCATGCAATTGCCTGACACAAAAGTGGCAAATGGATTTCTAGCCGCATTTGGGAGGCCTGAACGTGTGGCCACATGCTCATGCGAACGCTCGAACGAACCGTCTGTGGCTCAGGCATTGCACCTTGCGAACGGATCAACTCTCAATAACAAGCTCAAGGCTGAAACCGGGCTTGTCAAACGCTGGGCTGAAATGAATCAGGATGATGCAACAACCATTCGAAAACTGTTCATGATGACATTCAGCAGACCTCCTGAAAATCAGGAACTGACGGAACTGGTTCGCCAATTGAATGTTGCAACTGCGTCTGCAAAAACCAACACTGAAAAAACAGTCATGAGACGCGCTGCTCTCGAAGACCTTTTTTGGGCCGTTCTCACAAGCGATGAATTTCTTTTCAATCACTGATTCCACAATTGAACCAGTCTCCCCACTTGGAAATATCGATTCATGCGTCTTGAATTCAGGCTGATAAAAACAATGAGAAATCCATATTTGATCGCACTGATTTGGTTTGCAACCTTTTCAGGACTTGCGAACCAAGGTTTTACAACTGAACAAACGCAGGCGAAACAGTCTCCACAGATACCGTCCAAAATCAGTTTTGTAAAAGACATTGCACCCATTCTAGCGCTTCGTTGTCAGGGATGCCACTCGGATCAAAAACCGACGATGGGTTTTAGTGTTTCAAGCTATTCCAAAATTCGCTCTGGTGGGAAACAATCCGGTCGTTCAGAAATTATTGTGGATGGAAAGCCTGATGAGAGCCGATTGCTTGAAGTCTTACTTTCCGATGCTGAACCGAGAATGCCATTAAAATTAAAAGCCCTTGAGTCACATGATATCCAATTAATCGAGGAATGGATCAGGCAAGGCGCCAAATCTGATGCACCAACGGCTGAAGCCAATCTCGTCAGTCTTGTTCCTCCCGAGAAACTTTTAAAATCGAAATCCATCGTCGCTGAAAACAAAAAAAGTCCCATGAAATCGGCAACGAGGCCGATTGTTGCATTAGCTAGCGATGGAAAATCGGTTGCGATTGGTGAAAACGAATGGATTTCGATCTTTGATACCACGACCAAGGGTGCATCCAAATCAAAGGTTGGACCTTTCGCAGACCAGATGGAATTCATTTGGATCGATCCAACAAACCAATTTATGGTTGTAGCTTCAGGCCGACCGGGATTGGAAGGATCCGTCTCACTTTGGAAGATCAAAGAGAACGCGCAGATTTACCGAACGGTTTTGCATAAAGATCAGATATTATCGATGTCAGTCAGCCCCGATTCGAAACAGATTGCAACTGGCTCTTATGACAAGTCGATTGCGATTTTGGATTTAAAATCAGGCCGGGTGGAGTCGATTTTGAAAGAGCATACCGAAGCCGTAAACGCTGTGAATTTCGGTCCATCTGGTTCAAACAGGCTGGCAAGTGCTTCTGCCGACAGGACGGTAAAGACTTGGGATCTAAAGCAAAAGAAACGTTTGGAGACGATGTCTGATTCGACGGCCGAGCTTTATTCTGTCTCCATTTCCAATGACGGGCGGGTTGTATATGCAGGTGGCGTTGACCGAACAATTCGGGCCTGGGATATATCCGTACAGCCGCCTAAATTGATTAAATCGGCTTTGGCACATGATTCGGCCATCACAAAATTGATGTTCTGGACGAACCCTCAAAAAACCCGGTCAGAACTGATTTCAACATCAGAGGACCGCACGATTAGGAGATGGAATCCTGAACAGTTAAAGCAACTTGGAGAACCATTGAAATCTACCGACTGGGTGAATTCTTGGTCGTCAAATGCAAGTCAGGTTGCTTCAGGAATTTATAATGGAGATGTTGAGATTTCAGACTGGTCTGGAATTTCTCCTAAACTGGTTTGGAAAAAGCCAAGCGGTTCGCGTGTTGGTGGGAGCCCTGATTCATTAAAGCCGGAGCCTTTCCGACAAGCGTCACTTGGGACACCATCACCACGAATCATTTCAAGTGGCCGAGAAACGGTGGTGACCTTAAACGGACTTGGTGTGGATCAGACCACGAAGATCTGGGTGGAACCGCAAGACATCCAGGTCAAGATTGATCCATCAAATCCAGCTCAGCCGAATGTCATCAAGGTTCGCTTGAATGTACCACCACGTTTGCAATATGATTTGGCCAGAATTAAGCTCGCAACTCCTCTGGGGATCACTCCATCCCAATCGATCGGAATTTCTCCAACAGAAATCAAGACTCTCGACATCCTTGATAAAACAGACATCAAGGATATTCCGGAACTTTCATTTGGAAATGTGATCCAAACGACAATCACGGCACCAGGCAAAATCTTTCGAGCAAAAGTCGAGGCCAAGGCGGGCGAAACGGTTACGATCAGTAGTATGGGAAAACAGATTGGCTCGACACTGACTCCGAGAATCCGCTTGAAGACATGGGACGGAAAGGTTATCGGAGAGGCTGTTTCCACCGATGGCCGAGATGTGCATGCTTCTGCCTTAAGTCCAATCCATGGAACAATTTTGGTCGAGGTATCAGACACCCAGTTTTCGGGTGGATCAGGGCACTTTATTGTATTGAAAGCGGGACATGAATTCTTAGCGGAATCCGTTTGGCCGGTTGCCAAGTCTGTTTCCTCGGAAATGGAATTGAAATGGAACTCAAATACCAAAGGAACCTTGAAGTCAGAAACGAAGACGGTCCAAAATCGTAACATGGATCGTCCAGCAACTCAAATTCTTAAAGCCCCCGACGGCTGGATTTCAGACAGGTCCCGTTCCATTTTAAATGTCAAAGGTCCCGTAGTTCAAAAAACACAGGAAATCCCACTTAATGGAGCTGGTATAGGTCGATTCGAACGTATGGGACAAACAGACTCATTCACTTTTCAATCGAAAAAAGGTCGTCGTCAGATCATTGAAACATTTGCACGACGGTTAGGCAGGGATGTGGATACTTCGATAGAAATTGTCGACTCAAAAGGCAAGCCAATCACAGCACATCGGTTCCGTAAAGTGGCTGATACACTTGTTGCATTCCGTGACCATACCAGCACAAATAAAGGGATTCGTCTGACCCAGTGGGCAGATTTTCAGATGGGCGATTACGTATTGATCCATCGCGAGATTGCAAGAATTTTTACCTTGCCGAGAAATCCGGATGATGATTGCCTGTTCTTCAGTGACGATAACCGAATGGGATTTTTTGGAACCACCCCCGAGCAACATTCGATGGGCAGAACGGTGACAAAGCTCGAAAAAATCACCGATGAAATGGAGTCGTCGATTGATCCAAATCTACTCTTGAAAATACCTTATGGAAACGACGATGGAGGATCATCCGTTTCCAACGACTCGTTCATTGAATTTAACCCTCCGGCAGATGGAACTTATTCCGTCAAGGTGCGCGAAACGCGAGGCTTTTATGGCCCTGATGCAGCCTATGCTGTTGTTGTTCGCGAACCAAGTCCGGATTTTGAATTACAGGTATCGCCCATGGACTGGTCGATTTCAAGCGAGTCACCGAAGTTGGTGACTGCATCGATCAAGCGACTGGACGGTTTTGACGGCCCTGTGGAAATCTCTACAGAGGGCTTGCCTGTAGGCTGGAAATCCACTTCTGGAGTGATTGAATCCGGTCAACTGAGTTCTGATATTCTGATTGAATTGCCTGCAGATCCAAAAACGGCAATAAATCCTTCATCCACTTGGAAAATGGTCGGTTCTGCGAAATCTGATGGCAAAGTCATTCAGAAAACAGTGAGTGGGATGAACTCAGGATGGGTGATCACACCGAAGTCGAATATTAAAATGACAACGTCTGCAAGTCGGGTAAGCATCGCTCCAGGAACCATTTCTGAATTGACTTTGATTGCGGAACGCAACGAAGGATTTTCAGGAAGGATCCCAATCGACGTGAAAAATCTTCCCTATGGTGTGAGAGTTTTGGATATTGGTCTCAATGGAGTTTTAATCACGGAAAAACAAATCCAGCGCAAGATTCGAATCTATGCTGAACCATGGGTGAAACCTCAGTCACGACCATTTTATGCTGTTGGTCGTGCAGAAGGGCCCGGCACCTCGGATAGTTCTGCAGCAGTGACTCTGGATGTGATTGCAACTCCATCAGCTAAATCTGAAATGCAAAATGCGAGCCTCAGCAAATGATCGCCGACATTGGGAGTGGCGAATCCAACTCATCCGCAAAGTCTGCATGGCATCATTTCTATGCACTTGCAGGATTATTGGTATTGATCTTAGGTGGACAGTTACTGGGACTTGAAGTGGTAGGTGGAGATCCGGACAAATTTTTTCGCCCCTTAAAGTCGGAATTCGTTCGGAATATCATCGAGGGAAGGCTACCACTTTGGAGTGACCTTTTCGGGTTCGGGATGCCGCTGGCAGGCCAGAGTGAAATTGGAGCATTTTATTTGCCTCATTGGATCATTTATCCAATTTTTGGTGCAAATTCTGGATATCGACTGAGCATGTTTCTGCATCAAATTATGGGAGCGTCTTTTTTATTTCTATTGGCGAAGAAGTTGGGATCGTCAAATAAAGGAGCCATGCTTGGCGGATTGATCTATGTTGCAGGCGGATTTCCCACAATTCAGGCCAGTAAAGAATGGGCCGTTCTGGGTATGGCGTGGATTCCTTCCGCATTTCTCGGTGTGGAGATTTGGCTGGCTGATAAAAACCGTAAAGGTCTGGCTTTACTAGCTTTCTCGCTGGCATCACTGGCATGGATCGGCCATTTTCAGTTGACTCAGATCACCAGCCTTGGGCTCTTCATCTGGGTGATTGCCAGAACAATAATCCAACGAGATTTATTGAGACGCTGGCCAGGGCTAATCTTATCTGTGATTTTAGGGATCGCAATGGCATCCCCTCAGCTTGCACTTTCCTGGAAATATGCAACCGATGTCGAGGCAACGACCCGCTCAGTTGCAACTCTCTCCTATTATTCCTACCCATTATGGAACCTCTCTGAACTTGTATTTCCTGCCTGGACAAGGACATTACAGGGTGGTCCTGAAGGGCCTTACTGGACGATCCATCAAACAACTCAATTTGAATCTTGCCAGTTTATTGGAACATCAGG
>CAMBZY010000141.1 GCA_945872325.1 Candidatus Kuenenia stuttgartensis
CGTTATCGACGAAAGTTCGTAGGGTATCGCCTAGAGTCTGGTGGATTCGGGCCGACCAGACACGACCTGCGCCGAGGTCATCGCCATAGGAGAAGCCTCCGGGAAATGTCAGAATCTGGAATTCTGACAATTTGGAGGGCGATTCCAGAAGGCGATGGAAGTGCCAGATTTCGGATTCAGCTCCAGCCATTTTCCAGGCCTGGGCTGTCTCTTGATCGCAGTTTGTTCCAGGTGCACGCAGGACAAGAGCTTTCGGGGCGACCATGATTCGTTCTTCATCTCTCCGTCACAATCGTTCAGACGCGTTCATTTTTTTCGGATGGTAAAACGCGCCGGAGCGAAGGTGGATGCCAGTTCTGATCAATACAGTTCAGGTCAATACTGAGCTTCGTTATAGCCGTACAGGTGGGACGTATGGTCGTTTTCAGACCGATACGCCAGCTTGCGCCGGATCAGATCTGCTTCATAAATCTGGACGACAAAGTCGGCCGCGATTTTCAAGCGGGAGCTGGTCCCCTTGGAGCTTTCTTCTTGTGATCCGCGGCGGAATTCCACCACGCCCACATGCTTGGCCTGGCCTTTGACGTAGTTGATTCCAGGGATCCCATCAGCATCGCCTGAGATCAAAATGGCAATGTCGTAGGTGTCGCGCAGGGCCACCATGTCTACAGCCAGAGAGGTGTCCAGGCCTTTTTCATTCATACTGTGATTCAGAAGGTCGACTTTCCAGTGGCCTTCCTGACGAATCTCAACGAAGTCGGTTGCGGCCTGAACTCCGAAATAGAATCGCTTCTTCCGCTCAAGAGCTTTTCGCTTGTTCTCATACCACTCGCGAGTTTCACCAAAGCACATGGCCCAGGCTTCGTCGTCGCGATTGAGTTCCGGCGAGGTGATCATCAGTTCTTTGACACGGTCCAGATAGTATTCCTTGAGCCTGACGTTCATATCAAACCGGCTGCGAAGGCGGCTTTCTGCCTTGGGGTCGTTCAGGTCCCACTCGTCCATCTTGCCAACGACGTACCAGTAAATCCGCGAATGTTGAGGGGCAGGCCACGGCGAACCTTCCGCGAAAGTACGTCCCCAGTAGCGAACGCTCTCTTCAAAAACGTGACGATAAAACGATCCGTAGTCGTCCACTCGCAAGTTCAGGTGTTTGAGGACCCCGTCCAGATTCGAACCGTCTACAAAAGTGACAAATCGCTGCATTTGAAATCGCTCCAATGTGCCATTTAATTAATTTCATGACACGCATTTTCTTGTGAATGTGGCTTCAAATTCGTTCAACAGGCATAATCTTTTTAGCATTTGGGAAACCAGTCCAGTGGCCGTTTCCAGGCAGTCTGAAGGTCTGTCACCGAACTGTCAATCAAAATCGATTGATCCAGACCTTTGATTTGTAATCGATCATGACCCGGTTGCCCGGCCCCGACCACTTCGCCCAATCGGCCGACTGGCAAATCAGCCCAAAGTTCACCCAGCTCCTGTACAGCACTGCCAGCCACTTCCACAACGAATCGTGAAGGAGCTTCGCCATAAAGCAATACGGTATCAATCGCAGCAGAATCTTCGCAGGGGATGTCTCTTAATGAACACCTTACGCCCAGACGGCCCCCCATGGCCATCTCCGCCAGTGCCACCGCCAAACCGCCTTCCGAAATATCATGGCACGAACGAATCCAGCCTTTGCGGATCGCTTCATGCAACTTATTAAAGACTCTCAGAGCCAACTCGCAATCCACCTTCGGGATCGGAGCAGGTGCGTTCAAGAAGTGGTTGGCCCACACGGACCCGCCCATTGCAGCCTGAGTGTAGCCCAAAATCCAGATCTCGTTACCTGCCTCTTTCAAGTCCATCGTCACAGCATCGTGCACATCTTCCATCTGCCCCATCGCGCTGATTAAAAGCGTTGGAGGGATAGATCGAGAATGCCCGTCGTGCAGGAACTCGTTATATAGACTATCTTTACCAGAGATGAACGGAGTCTTCCATGCCAGCGAAATATCGTGGCACGCCTCAGCCGCTTCCACCAATCGGTCCAGATTCTCTGGGCGTTCCGGATTACCCCAGCAGAAGTTGTCCAGTAGAGCAATCCGAGACGGATCCGCACCTACGGCAACGCAGTTACGCACAGCTTCGTCGATCGCAAGTGCTGCCATACGATAGCTATCCACAGCTCCAGAGTGGATCTGTAGGCCACATGAAACAACGAGGCCACGGTTCGTCTCTTGAGAAGGCCACAGTACAGCCGCGTCGGACGGAGCGTCGGCGCCCACCCCGACAAGTGGCTTTACGACTGTGGCTGCCTGAACTTCGTGGTCGTACTGACGAATGATCCATTCTTTGGACGCAATGTTCTCGTCAGAAAGCAGTTCCAGCAGCTCTTGCTGATGATCGTGAGTCGATGTGTATGTCGGCTCAAAGGTCTGAACAGGCACGGATTCTGCCCTTCGGATCACCTTCGGACGTCCCTCATGCAGGAAGTGCATGTCAAGGTCGCCGACGACTTCTCCGTGATATTGCAGAGTCAATCGGCCGGAGTTCACAAAGGTGCCAAGTACAGTGGATTCCACACCTTCCGACTCGCTCAAGGCTTTCAGGGCTTCCCAGTTTTCAGGAGGGACAGCCAGAACCATCCGTTCCTGAGCTTCACTGATCCAAATCTCTGTGTAGGAAAGACCTTCGTATTTCAGAGGCGCATTTTCCAAGTGCACAACGGCACCCAGGTCCGCGCCCATCTCGCCTACAGCCGAGCTGAATCCACCGGCTCCGCAGTCGGTGATGGCTCGGAAAAGGCCACGGTCACGTGCTTGCATCAGGACATCAAGGACCATCTTTTCAGTGATGGCGTTGCCAATCTGAACGGCCCCGGAACTGACCACTTCGGACTCGCTGGTCAGTTCAATCGAGCTGAAAGTCGCTCCGTGGATGCCATCGCGACCAGTTCGGCCGCCCATGGCGACGATCAGGTCACCATCAGCGACGCTCTTCTCAGACATTCCACGCGGAATCAAGCCAATCGTTCCGCAGAATACGAGCGGGTTGGCGAGATAGTCAGGGTGAAAAGCGACCGCTCCGTTGACTGTCGGGATGCCCATCCGGTTCCCATAGTCGCGCACACCTGCCACAACGCCTTTAAGCACGCGGCGCGGGTGTAGAACGCCTGGGGGTAGGCAATCGGCTGGAAAGTCGGGTGGGGCGACGCAGAAAACGTCGGTGTTGGCGATCGGTTTCGCGCCAAGGCCTGTGCCCATCGGGTCGCGAACCACTCCGCCGATGCCTGTGTTGGCACCCCCGTATGGGTCGATGGCCGAAGGGTGGTTGTGGGTTTCTACTTTGAAACAGACGTCGTATGTGTCGTCAAAACTGACCACTCCGGCGTTGTCTGCAAAAACGCTCACAACCCAGTCGGCGTTGAGCTTGCTGGTGGCTGCGAAGATCGTTTCCTTCAAGAGGTTACGATATGACCGCCCACGTTTTTCCACGACACCCTTGAGTGTCTTGTGAGAGCAGTGTTCGGACCAGGTCTGGGCAATCGTCTCCAGCTCGCAATCGCTCGGATTCCGGCCAGAGGTTGCATAATGGGACTGAATGATCCGCATTTCGTCGATTGAAAGCGAAAGCTGGCCTTCTTTACTGGTCTTGATCAGCTCGGCGTCGGTCATGCCCAGAATCGGCACTTCAATCCGCTTGTATGTGTAGGTGCCGGACGGCTGGAGGTGGTCGATCGAAAGATTGCCCAGAACGGACATCTCCACAGCATCGTTGGCAAGCAGCCGGCGGATCAGGTCGGGGAGGAATGCCGATGGACCACTGATCTTATAAGTTCTTACGGTGCGGACTTTATCGACGTTATGGCCGAGCGATTTCAGGATGCTCAGGGCCGTGTCGCCGGTGGGGTCGGTTACGCCCGGCTTTGGTAAAATATGAACGGTATAGGTCTTGACTGGCGATTCGGTGGACTCATCCGAAGTCGTGGAATGGCCTACTTCATGAATGACTCCAGTTTCCAGAACTGGATCGAGCAGGGCATCCATCGCGGCTTGGGCGAGGGCTGATTTGTCCATCAGGCCTTCGATCACCAGCCCACGAGTTTCATGGATTGACCACGGGCCTGGCAGGCCTAGCTCAACAGCTTCTCGTTCTCTATGTGCATTGGCAGAGGCTTGCAGAGACTCGTTACGGGGCACAATTTCCAGATACCAGATCATGATGTTAAATACACGCTATTCAGGATGTTTTTTTTCAGAGTCAGGAATCAAGTTCACGGTCGGTCGGCATGTCTGAAGCATCAACTGTTCGTAAGCTGATCTTCGATGACGAGCCTCAGTCCACCAGTTTTCCAGTCCCGCTGATGATTCGTTCATCAGCAGTTCTCGAAACTTTAACAAATCTATTATCGCTGTATCCAGTGCTTTGTCCAGTGATTCTCGATTACTCAGGAAAATATCTCGCCATAACTCCCCATCAGCCGCCGCAATACGTGTCATATCACGAAATGCTCCAGCCGTCAGGGAGTGGTTTTCCATATCCACACACCGGGCCAGAGCGGCCGCCAGAACGTGAGGCAGATGGCTGGTCTGGGCCAGTGCCCTGTCATGATCTGCTGGAGTCATTTCAAACAGTTTACAGCCTAAACCTGCCCAAAACGACCGTGCTTTCTGGAGCTGGTCAGGCCGGGTCTGTTCCGTGGGAGTCAGCACACAAGCCTTGCCTTTAAACATGTCTGGTTGAGAGGCTGATACTCCTGAACGTGCCGATCCTGCGATGGGGTGGGCGCCCACAAATGCTGACAGTAGTTGAGGTTCTGACTCAAGATCGTGGATGATTCCGGCTTTGGTCGAGCCTGCATCCGTGATCAGAATCTGATCTGAACGGCGATTCTGCCAGGCCTGACGGGCCTGTTCGGCGATGGTCGAGACAGGGCCACAAAGGACCACAATATCGACTTCGGCCATAGCTTTGGCCCAGTCGGTTTCGGCATCGTCGATGGCACCCAAATCGAGGGCGTTCTGAAGACGCTCAAGACTTCGGCCTAAACCAATCACTTTTCGCGCCGACCAATTTTGATGCAGGCACAGCCCTATCGAGCCACCGATCAGGCCGACTCCGGCGATCACGATGGTTTTTTGAGCTTCAGGGGAGATGGCGGGAACCCGATTCAATTCTGAATCCAAAAGTATCCTCCGGCATGTTCGACAGGGGCTATGACTGAAAGGATCTTGCATGATATCGCATCAAGCGTCTGGATTCTATCACTGACGATCACTGATTTCTGGAAAAGCCAGAGTGAGGGCTTTGACCTTTTTCGTTTCTCGATACTTACATGTTACGAATGAAAAAAAAGGCTGACCGGTTGGATCACCAGGAACAGCCTTTACGATGGAACTCAAAGTAGAGACGAATCAGCCAGAGAGTTTTGATGATGAATCAAATTCCGAATGATCGATGAAAGCATCTTCGTCGAGGTCGATCAGTTCAAAGAGGTTATCGATTCGATCAGGCCGATCTTTCAAGTCAGGGGAAAACGTAATGATGTGATCCATCTCTTTTCGGGAGATTTTTTTATCGCCATTGGAGTCGATGAACCGAAACATCCGGTCGCGAACACTCTGGTTTGATAAGAGTTTCACAAGTAATCCCGATGTGCCAGTCGTATCAGGTGCTGGAAGGGTGGTATGTATGTTTGCTTCAGAATCGGCAATGTAGACGAATCCTGCGACCAGCATTTCATCGGTACTTTCAGGCCCCCAGGTAATCGTTTTGGTTGGGTCGGGATTATCGATATTATTTGAACTGTTGTCATAAATAGCCGTAGTTTGAATGTGCGATCCTTTGGGAACTTTGATTGGTTTTGCAAGTTGATAATTCAATTGCCATTCAAAGTTCCATTTGGGCACAAAAAGCAATGTTTCCGAGCGTTGATCAGGATAGATTAACTCATATTTGATCGATTTGCCACGGTAATGCATATGAGGTGCAATCGACAAAAGGCTGATGTCGAATGGGATCAATTGAGATATCTTTTCCATATGGTTTGCGTCAGCTGCCGGTATTTTAATACCGAGATTCACCATGGCGTGCGGTATTTCCAAATACTTTGGCTTTGTTTTCATGATCTTGATTCCAAGCATCAATTGATCAGATGTGGCTTCACCTTTCGCTGTATAGTGAATCTGGAATCGCAGCCTCGAGCCTTTTCTAATCAGCTTGCCATATCCTTCTGCGCTTTTCTCGAAATTATCTCCCGGACCATAGACAAAAATCAGCTCTGGTACGAGATGGTTGTCAAAATCTGATTTGGTCGCCAATTCCGCGGCGGTATGCGGGTGCTTGGGTGGAAGGACATAGACCAAGGCATGATGGACCACCTCGTGATCCGTCGGTCTCACCTCGATTGCATTAATCCAGGTGTCCTCTTCGAGATTGGTCTGGATGGTGCGAACCTGATATTTGATCTTGCCTTGGGCCGGTATTTGGATCGGCTCTTCCAACTGGAAGATGCGATCCGGTTTCCCAATATCCCATTCATCATTTTTGTAGACGTGAGCGACCGGAGCATCGGTTGCATCGCCCTTTGCCAGATCCTTGGATGACAACCAATTGATCAAGTCGCGTTTTTCGGATGCAGTCAGTGAACGGTCGTTCGACCAACCAGGGTGCCCTTTAGGCGTATTTTGGTCTGCAAACCAGGGAGGCATCTCGCCACTCTTGGTGACCATTCGAACCATCGACTTGTGATCTTTCACATCCTCATAAGTTTCCAGAGAGAATGGGCCTAATCCATCCTTGCGATGGCATTCCAGACAGTGCTGCTGAATAATTCTTGAAATCCGATTATTGTACGTGACTTGTTTGAATTCCAGAGTGATGTTTTGTCTGGTTTCCAGCAAGCATCCGGACGGATCCGTCACGGCGATGACAATCCGCTCGTTTCGTAGCATTTCCACAATCGCATCTCGCAGCCAGTCGTTTTTTGGTTCCTCCAAAATTCTTTCTTTCGTGAACTGGTCGTCAAGACCGCCCCGATAGCGAATGGACATGGCGGTGTCGATCAGGAACACTTCCGTCGTGGATCTGGCTCCCATGGCATTGGAGAGCGAGTCATCTTTGTCCCAGATGTAAGTCAAATCGGCAGGGAATTGGGCTCGAAACTTTTCGATATCTGCTTGTTTGTCTGTTCCATGTGGGTTTACGATGACCATCGTCAAGCCTTTTTCGCGAAACTCTTTTTCCAGCCTTACCAGAGTCGGCCCGTACTGCTTCGAAACTGGGCAACTGGTGCTGTGGAACGCGATGATCAGGCCGTTGCCCGATTTGGCCATGGCCCGTAAATCGACTGCTTTGCCGGATTGATCTTTCACGATCATCGAGGGCAGCAGACCTCCAACATCGGCTTCATCACTGGTCTTTTGAGGACTCGCCATTGCGAGCGAAACGCTCATGAAAGTCATGCATAAAATGAACCCACATCGAGCAATGCGGTTTGATTTCGGCCGGTCATTCCGACTGTATTGACTCGTGAGTTTCATATTCCTAGGACTCTTTCAGATTACGGATTTCATGGGCGTATACAATAATTATACACATTTATTGTACTGTTTGACAAGTCAGGTTTTGAGAGTGTCCTGTAAGGTGGTGATGCATCCCACCCGCATCACCCAATCACTTGCGATCGGTTTTGGTTTCATGGAGGATTTATGGATCTAAAGGCAACAACGGCAAGGTTTAGTTGATTGCGCGGGTGGGATGCTTCACCGCCCTACGAATTCATTTTCCCATCGGATATCATTTTTAGGCGGCGGATCTTTTCGTTGCGGAAGTCATCGCAGCATTTTTGAGC
>CAMBZY010000142.1 GCA_945872325.1 Candidatus Kuenenia stuttgartensis
TCAATCAGGCGATGCGAGAATTCCAGCAGTCCACGCGTCAACTCACTGAGAATTCAAGGCAGTCTCAGGAATCAGCGGCTGTATTGAGCAATCTCTCCAAGGAGCTTTTGGGGTTGACGGAATCTGAGACTGAAGAGATATAAAAGAGAGTCAACTTGGTTCCCAAAACAAATTGTCAGGAAAAACGTGACAATTTCGTTGGACTGCCTATAAAGATAGAATGAGTGAAGTAGACGCGAGATAACACTAGTCAGGATTCGATCTGAATCTGATGTCGATGATGAAAGAGACCAAGGCATGACAGATTCTGATTCCCCAAAAGTCGTGATTATTGGTGGTGGAATTGGTGGATTATCCGCAGGCCTGGAACTGCGAAGGCGGGGCTATGATGTCACGATACTGGAACGCCACGCGACTATCGGAGGCAAGGCCTCGGCTCGTCAATCGGGCGAATTTCGCTGGGATGAAGGCCCGAGTATCGTCGTCCTGACATGGGTTTATCGTCAGCTTTTTGAGAATGCCGGATTGAATCCTGATAAATATCTTTCGTTTCACAAATTAGAGCCAGCATTCAGGCTCAAAATGGCAGACGGGCGTAGTCTGGAGTTTTCATCTGACCCCGTAAAACTAAGAGCAACAATCGCCTCCATCGAGCCAAAAGACGCTGAAGGGCTAGACAGATTTCTCGCGAAGTGCGATCGATTTGCTGAGCTTCTAGGCTCTTCATATTGTGACAGAATGCTCGACTCATGGTCGGATGTGCTCTTGTCAAGACTTTTACTCTCGGCCATGATCGTTCCCCCTCAGCGCAAGTACACCGACGAAATTGACGCTCACTTTCAGAACCCAGCGATTCGCGAGTTATTTTATGGACTCCCAACATTTTCTGGATATGACCCGAAAACAGCTCCGGCATCGCTTGTCATTTTGCCTTGGACAATACTTCGTGAAGGTGTTTGGTATCCTTCAAAAGGTGGAATTGCAGCCATACCACAAGCCATTGCGCGAGCTGCCGTGGATTTGGGTGTGGATATCAAGACCAATATCGAGGTGAACCAGATCCATCGAGATCCATCTGGAAAAGCCATAGGAGTGAGCACTTCAGAAGGATATTTCTCGGCCGATGTGGTGATCTCAAATGCAGACTATATCCGTACCCACCAGATGCTTGAAGGCGGGCCGGAATTAAGTCCTCTCATTATGAAACGCAGAGCAGGGGAGGTCTCGGCAGCTGCAAGTTATTTCACTCTCCAACTGGCCTGCAATCGAAGGTGGAACGAACTCGCTCACCACATGATTTTATTAACAAACGGCTCAAACAATGTCTATGAAGAGATTTTCGTCGAGAAGAAATATCCGGAAGATCCAGCCATTTATATCAATGTGACTAGCGAAACCGACCCTGACGATGCTTCCAGTGAAGGTTCCAACCCATTTATTGTTGTCGGAATTCCACCAATCGAGCCAGGTATGGAACGAGATCCTCTACGAGACTCGAAATATGCAGAATTGATCATTGAAAGAATTGATACACAGTGGCTGCCTGGCTTTAAAGATTCAATCACAGAAATGAAGATCGCTTCAGCACATGACTGGTATGACCGCTTCAGCGCACACAGAGGTGCGATTTATGGACTCGGAACGGATCAAAATATCCTCGACGGCGCATTTCGCCCAATCAACGTTATCGACGAAGTACCTGGCCTCTATTTTGTCGGAACCTCTGTCCAGCCTGGCCCTGGGATGCCAATGGTGGCACAAAGCGGTAAAATAATTGCATCACTTGTAGAGAAAAACCACCCAGTCCGAAAGAAATCCAAAGGATATCGGCCAAAGTGGGCCAAGTCCGCGAAATAACAGGCCTCTCAATGGCTGAATGCCTCTTCAAATATGATTCCAAACTGACCGTTCAAGCAGTATTAAAAAAAGTGCTTGACCGGTCAACTTGGATTTATTTTATCATGATTCTCTCGATTAGAGTCTACCTGGAACTCTCTAATCTATATCAGCCAATTTTTGAAGGTTATATTGGGCGTCAGATCCCCACTGCAATGGTCGCCAGAGGCTTGGCGAATGGTGGCAGCTTTTTCTATCCCAGCCTTCAAACAGGTCCATTCCCAAGTTTTTTCCTGGTCGAACCGCCGATTTATGGATGGCTTGTATCTTTATTGTACTCAATCACGGGAATCGAACTGAATGCCTGCGGCCGAATTGTTTCGCTAGTTGGTTTGATCTTTGCATGCATCGGTATCTGGTTCATCACTCGTCGATATTTTGGCCTGAAACAAGCTGGTTTGGCTGTTCTCTTTATGGTCTGCTGGCCAGTCACAATACGATTCGCCCGCTCCTTTCAACCTGATATGCTGGCGATCGGAATATTTCTTCTTGGAATGAGTTTCTATGAAACGTCGTCGAGATCTGGCAAGAAATTAGCTGGAGTCTTTGCCTTAATTCTATTGAGTGTGGCACTTGCAATCAAAATCACACTCTTTCCGCTACTTCTGGTTTTGCCAGGCCTTAATCACCAAAGGTCGAAAAATTCTACGCTTTATCAAATCGCCCTTATGGCTGTTGTATTAATACCAAGCGTTAGCTGGTATCTTTGGGCCGTCTGGATTGGTACAGCTGACAAATCACATTCTATCGGCCAATCAGGTGATGGACTGACTTTCTGGCTGAAGATGCTTGGCCCTTTAGCCTTATTTTCGAAAGATTCATTAAGTCAAATCGTGCCAAATTTGCTCTGGAAGTCGTTTACTCCTTTCGCAATAATCCTGATTCCTCTATCGACTTCAGTGATGTGGCAAAACCCTCTCATCCAAAGGTGGTTTCTGGGAGTGATTTGCTGGCTATTACTCGTGGGTGCCAAAGCACATCATACCTACTACTGGCTGGTACCTGCGCCTTTGATTGCAATTCTCTGTGCCAGTTGGCTGGCGGATTCCTCATGCAAGCCTTTACAAATTAAAAGTCGCACCTTATTTGCATTATGCCTGATTTCACTTGGCTTTTTTCAATCAAGAGAAACCTGGAAAACTCCATCGGAATGGGCACCCATTGCAACAGATTTGACTGTCATTAAAAATCGAATTGAAAGCTCTGGTCCAGGACTATTGATTGCTCACGAGGCGTCGATTTATGCTGTTAACACAAATGGGCTTCGTTGGGAGTGGTCTGATAAGGCTCAGCAGAGAGCGATTTCCGCATGGGGTAGCACATTCAGGACCGCAAGTCCATCCCCTCAAAAACTGCTCGATTTTTACCTTAAGCAGGGCGGAAGATGGTTCCTGGCTGTGGAATCCGATCCTGAATGGGTCTCCAGCAAGTCTGGTTTGGAAACACAATTAAAACCATCACGTGTTGTTTACCAGTCGGGTGGATTGATATTATATGATCTTCTATCGCATCCATTCCCTGAAGGCGAGCCATGAGCACACAGAAAACCGTGACTGTCCCCGAATTTGTCGGCCGAAAAGGTGGCGAGCCAATCGTTATGATCACGGCCGCCGACTTTACCATGGCACGACTTATGGACTCTACAGGGGAGGTCGATTGTTTACTGGTCGGCGATTCCCTGGGCACCGTTGTCCAAGGCAGGCCGACAACGCTGGCGGTCACGCTTGACCAGATGATTTATCACACAGAAATGGTTGTCAGGGGTACGCAGCGGGCCTTGGTCGTGGCCGACATGCCTTTTGGGAGCTACCATGAATCCATCGAACAGGCTATCCGTAACGCCACACGCATGATGCAAGCCACTGGATGCACGGCAGTTAAGCTCGAGGGCGGCGTTCGTTTTGCTGATACCGTGAAAGCACTTGTCGAATGCGGAATACCTGTCGTGGGCCATGTCGGACTGATGCCTCAGACGGTGCATGCCATGGGCGGATATAAAGTTCAGAGGAATGAACAAAAGATACTTGACGACGCCTCGGCTATCGCGGAAGCTGGCGCATTCGGAGTCGTACTCGAATGCCTTCCAGCCGAGCTTGGTAAACGAGTTACGGAAATGATCAAGGTGCCTACGATCGGTATCGGTGCCGGTGTTCATTGCGATGGACAGGTTCTGGTAGGGCACGACCTTCTGGGCCTTTTTGACGGGCATCGGCCTAAATTTGTCAGGCCTTACGCGGATCTCAAAGAAGTGGTACGAGACTGCGTGAAACGGTTCTCAAGTGACGTGAAAGCAAGGACTTTCCCTTCACTTGAAGAGTCGTTTCGATGATTTCAATCATAATATAAACGAGAAATTCCCGCTTGCCTCTGGCTTAAGTACCCAACTGACCGCATACTGAATCCTAGAGCAGCAAAGTGATTGGGAAACTACCGTCATCGAGACAAGGTGAATTATGGCTATGATCAATGAACCTTTGAATCAGCGCAGATGTGTCCCATGCGAGGGCGGGGTTCCGAAACTTTCGCACAATCAGTGCCTGCCACTTTTGGAACAGGTCCCCGGATGGTCATTGAACGAGGATGCGACCCTGATCAGTCGTACGTGGGTCGCTCAGGACTTTCTGGAAGCGATTCGTTTTTTTGGCGAAATCGCAAAATTGGCTGAAGATGAAGGCCATCACCCAGACCTTCACCTGACAGGATACCGCAACGTGAAGGTCGATATTTACACGCATGCGATTGGCGGGCTGAGCGAAAACGACTTCATTCTGGCGGCGAAAGTGGATTCCATTCCGTTCAAGGAAAAGCGAAAGCGACAACCGTCTGAATAAAAGGTTTCCCGCCAATCTTTTTCGTTTCACTTGACTTCGTCGCCCAAATCGCCGAAGTTGAGATGATAGAGAGACTTCTGAGTCATCAGAAACAAACGCCTCCCACCCCTCCCTTCAGATCATTGGACACCTCTCCGATGTGGACAATCACAGGCCAAACTGAAAACAATTCGTATGATTGCGATGGCCTCTCCCGACGAAGTTTTCTTCGTACAGGTGTGATTGGTGCGCTGACACTTCCACTCTATTTGCAGATGAAGGCCACGGCCAGCCCCCAAACAATCTCGCCCATATCCAATCGAAGTGTTGTCTTGTTCTGGCTGAGCGGTGGGCCAGGCCACATGGAGACTTACGACCCGAAGCCTGACTCCCCCTCTGGATTCCGTGGACCGTTCGGAGCCATCCCCACCAACGTTCCAGGCGTTCATTTTGGCGAATTGATGCCGGCCCAGGCGCGTATCATGGACAAACTGGCCGTGGTGCGTACCGTCAATCATGGCTCAGGCGACCATACCAAAGGCAATCACTGGATGCTCACAGGCTTTGAAGGGCCAGCCTTTAATGCAGCGGACAACACTGTTCAGCGGCGTCCGTCGATGGGCAGTGTTGTGGCCCGATTGCGGCAGAATCAGACTCAGGGACTTCCGCCATATATTGCAGTCCCGAACCTTCGAGGTGGCACAGACAATCTGTTTCATTACTCGACATATCTTGGTGGAGGCTCAAACCCGTTTATTGTGGAATCAGACCCCAATGATCCCAAATATAAGGTGCGCAACCTGACACTTCCCGGCGGCCTTTCGCTCAGTCGGCTCACTGACCGTCGACGTATTTTACAAATGGTAGATGAGTCCCGCAGGCACGGTGAAATACAATCCGACGACATGAATATTTACCAGCAAAAAGCATTTGATATGCTGACGGGCCGATCTGTGGTGGATGCGTTCGATATTTCCAGAGAATTACCAACCACACGAGACCGATACGGACGCCACACGTTTGGCCAGAGCGCGTTGCTGGCCCGAAGACTGGTTGAGGCTGGAACTCCCTTTGTAACAGTGAATTGCGTACCATGGGACCACCACGGAACCGCCCCTCAGATGAAGACAGAGGAGGGGGCCAACAAGCTGATCCCACCCTTGGATCGAGCCGTGGCGGCATTGATCGAGGACCTCGAAGCACGTGGACTTTTTGACTCCACATTGGTCGTGGTCATGGGCGAATTTGGACGTACTCCGCGGATGAATAAAGACGCTGGAAGAGACCACTGGGGCAACACTTTTTCCGTTACATTTGCATCCGGAGCCTGGAATATGGGCCAGGTGATTGGCCGATCAAGCCCACGCGGGGAATATGTGATGGAACGCCCGATCAGTCCTCAGGATGTAGCTGCCACAGTCTATCATTTTCTTGGAATCGACAGCCGATCCGTTTCATTTGAAGACAAATCCGGTCGCCCGACATACGTGATTGAAAAAGGCAACCCAATCCACGAATTATTCGCATAAGAAGAGGAATCACAACAACAATGAAAATTGCTGCAATCATCACGGAATGGCGTAAGAACAGCCATGCTGATGTCATACTATCACGAATTTGCGACCCTGCTGCCTGGGGCCATAAGCATCCATTTGATATGGAACTGGTTTCCATGTATGTGGAGCATTTCCCCGAGCACGATTTTGCTCGTGACAAAGCGAAAAAGCATGAAATTGCAATGCACAAGGATATTAAAAGTGCGATTGCTAACGGAGGTCGTAAAATTGTAGTGGATGGAGTGCTGGTCATTGGCGAACATGGGCCTTATTTTCGCAACCTGAAAGGCCAGCAGTTTTATCCACGACGCCGGTTTTTAGACGAAGTGGCCGAATCCTTCAGAAAACTGGGCGGAGTAGTTCCTGTTTTTTCCGACAAGCATTTTAGCTATGAACCTCTGTTCACTCAATGGGTCATACAAACATATAAGCACATGGGCATTCCTCTGATGGCTGGCTCAAGCCTGCCGGTGGCGTGGCGTCTGCCAGAACAGACGTGGCCCATGAACACGTCGATAAAGCGGGCTTTTGCCCAAGGTTATAGCGATTTAGACGCTTATGGATTTCATACTTTGGAAACGCTTCAATGCCAGGTGGAACGCCGTACAGGAGGCGAAACCGGCGTGAAATCCGTTCGATCACTGGCTTCTGGCGAATCAGCCTGGAAGCATCCTGAGTTTCCAAAGGACCTTTGGCAAGCATTTGAAAAACAGTATCAATCCAGACCTCAGCACAGTCGAAATCCGAATGGTAAATCGGCAGATGAACTCTGGGAGATCCGCTATACCGACGGTTTGATCGCTCATGTTGGAATGTTTACCAGTGAGGGTCAGGTTTGGGGCACGTCCATTGAAAGCGGGACTGGCGAAATACAATCGACCATATTTGAGCTTGAAGACAAAGAAAACTTTGGCCATTTTGGATATCTCACAAAAGGAATAGAGCACCTCATCAAAACGGGTCGTTCTCCGTATCCTGCGGAACGCACAGAGATTACCACCGGAATTCTCGCAGCTTTGCTTCAAAGCAAAAGCGAGGGCGGCACTGAAATTCCAACGCCTTTCCTCAGCTCGCTAGCATATAAGGCTGCTGAATGGCCGTTCGCAACTGGACGCCTGGGAACTCCAGCTTGAATCGTAACCCCGTCCAAATGTTCAAAACTCGTGAGTTCAATAGAGCATTCCGTGCTCAATTTCCAAGACGTAACTCATGGGAGAGTTTGACAACGCGAAGTCCTCAAAACACATACCCCCTTGATTAAGCTCTCGTTGGGGGTTAAGTTTGGATGTTGAGCAAGATTTACGAAATCGCGGTGCACATATCTCGAAACCCAACAGGTTGCCCATATTGCCTAAACGACAACTATCGAAGCTCAATTTCTTGAATCGACGCCTTTAAGAGGTTCGATACAGTCTTGAATCAACTCCGACTTGACCAAATCGAGGGATTGACGTACAAGATCACCCAACTGGTCATATCTGGCGAATCAGGTCACGGGTCATCAAGGAGGATTCCCCATGAGCACTCCCAGGGCGGTGGTCCTTGTGCTCAAC
>CAMBZY010000143.1 GCA_945872325.1 Candidatus Kuenenia stuttgartensis
AGATCAATCGTACAGGCCCATTTTCCAGGGTTTGCGATGCCCGTGAAAAACATGCCTAATGCAATCATTCCAACAGCCAGGAATGGCTGACTGATCCACGATGATGCCATCGCGGCCAAAGCGCACAAAGTCAATCCAGTACCTGGCAAAAGACATCGGCTCAGCCATTTATTACCTGTCCGTTTCAAGATCAGGTCGATCAGGAATCCACCTAGCAAACTCCCCAAGACAATTCCCACCAGCGGCATGATCGTCAAATCGCCCGCATTTGTGAGGCTCATCCCTCTACCTTTTTCGAGATATGTCGGGAACCAGGTGATTAATATGGCATATCCGAACGACTGAAAAAAGGTCTGCGCATTCAATGCCCACATACTTCGCGACTTCAGCATGAGAATGATCGCTGCACCCGTCGAAAGTCCGGACGAAATCTTTGTTTGATCGTCAACTTCTGTCTTTAATGGTTCCACTGGTTTTGACTGAATCAGGTCAAGTTCGGCACGATTCACTAACTTGTGCAATCCCGGCTTGTTCCGGAACCAGACCATGAAGAAAATCGACCAGAGAATTGCAACCATTCCATAAATTGAAAAGGTCTGCCGCCAGCCGAAAAGCGTTAATAAACGTGTTGTCAGTAGACTTGCAAGCACGGATCCAGACGACATGCATGAGGTAATGATCGAGCTTGCCATGCCGTGCCGATCAGGTGGAAACCAATCGCGAATGGCCATGATTGTCACAGGAAACAGCCCTGCCTGTGCCACACCTAATGCAACGCGCGAATAATAAAGGGTGGTACTTGAAGGTGAATTGGCGGCAACAATCGTGGCCACGGCCCATAGAATTCCCATCAGACCGAGCCCGAATCTGGTTCCAAGCCGGTTTCCAACCCATCCAGCTGGTAATTGACACCAGAAATAGCCAAGGAAAAACGCGCTATAGATATCGCCCATGGTGATATCTGAGATGGCGAGATCTTTCTGGATGGTCGTCCCAGCCGGCGAAATACAGACCCTTAAAAGGTAGGAAAGAATTGCCCCACCCGCCAGTGCAGCAAGGATCAGGTAGCGGACTTTGGATGGTTTAAGCGAGGGCTGCATAGAGGGCTGATTCTTTCAGAGATTATGTACGACACATATTGAGCCATTCCGAATTCTCAGTTCCAAAAGTTCGACATCTGGAATATTGAAACAAAGTCGGCTATCATTCACAACACAATCCATCAAGAATGTCTGAGATTCATCTTGCAAGTCACCAGAACTCCATTGATTGGGAGGGCCTCGAAATGCTAGTCGACATTCACACAAACCTGATGTGGTATCCCGACCATTATTCCGAAGAGTTCGTGACCTCCTCATGGGCTGCCAAACAAGCCAAAATGCGCTTGACCCCTGATGTTCACTGCGACGTAAACGACCAAAGCTGGAAGCACAATTTCGACTGTCGCCCTGAACAACTTTTGGCCGCAACAAGTCAGTGCGACAAGGTGATCGTGTTTGCCATCCAGGCTCCATTCACAGGCATTTACGGCTCGCAAGAGGCAGTCGCTGAGTTCGCAAAGGCCAACTCCGACCGATTTGAAGGCTGGTGCTCGGTTGATCCCAACAATCCAGCCTGTGTCGAACAGCTCGAATATTACGTGAACGACCTTGGCCTGAAGGGTTTGAAGCTCGGCCCTGTTTACCAGAACTTTGATCCGTCAGACCCGAAGCACCTGCCACTTTTTAAGAAGGCGGAAAGCCTTGGAATCCCGATCAACTGGCATCAGGGCACCTCTTTTGTCAGGCCTGGTCCTCTGAAATATTCCAATCCTGTTTTGCTTGAAGATATTGCAGTGGCTTGCCCGGATCTGCGGATGATCATCTCACATATGGGTCATCCATGGGAGACGGAATGCGTCGTCCTGATACGCAAACACCCGAATCTCTATGCCGACACAAGTGCATTGCATTATCGGCCCTTACGGCATTACCAGGCCTTTATTACGGCTCTGGAATATGGTGTTGAGCACAAGCTGATCTTTGGATCTGACTTCCCCTCAGCGACCCCGGAGCAAGCGATAGCCGGGCTTTGGAAAGTCAATGAGATCGTCGAAGGAACCAAGTTCCCGAGATTTCCTGACGAAGCCATTCATCGAATCATCTACGAAAACTGGAAACAATTCATCCAATTCAACTGAACCCATAATTCAGGCAAGTCATCAGAGGGAACCTAAGTCCATGTCGTTTAACCTCTCCCAGCTCGATACTGTCCAACTCGTGCCTCTCACTCCGTTTTCGGCAGACGGCACTACGATTCTGACCGACCAGTTGGCAGCATTTGCAAGGTGGCAATACGACACCGGTATGAGAGTCTTTATTCCCGGCGCTGGCACGGGTGAATTTCACTCACTTTCTGCTGAAGAGGTCGTTACCTGCATTTCCACAGTGCGTTCCGCCGTGGGCGACGATGCGGTTGTGATCGCTCCGATCGGTATGGGGATCGGCCATTCGATTGCGATCGGAACGAAAGCGATCGACGCCGGCGCAGACGCCTTTCTGGTCATGTCTCCCATCCACCCTTACCTTTGCGACACTGGCCTGAGGGAATATTTCCAAACCCTTATGGATGCACTTCCTCTGCCATTTCTCGCTTATAAAAAAGGGCCTGCACCAAGCGATGAACTGCTGGCAGAACTGGCGGAAACCGGTCGCCTGGTGGGTGTGAAATATGCGGTGAATGAAGTCGATTCCGTGACCCGATTTATCCAAAAGAATCTGGGGAAAGTCGGAGTTTATTGTGGAACCGCCGAACGGTTCGCTCCTTTCTTTCATTTGGCGGGTGCCACGGGCTATACATCTGGAGCAGGGAATATTTGCCCTCGACTCACTCTTGCCATGCATTCAGCCCTCAATCAAGGCGATTATGCACTTGCTATGGACTACCTGAAAATCATCCGCCCCATTGAAGATTACCGCGCCCGTGCTGGTGATTCCTATAATATCAGCATGCTCAAAGTTGCAATCAAAAGGATCGGCTACGACTTCGGCCCAGTGCGGCCTCCGCAACGTCAATTGACTGCCGCAGAAGCCGCTGAGGTCCAACGAATCATTGAGCCAATTCTGATCGCTGAGTCAAAGCTGGGAAACAGCTGATTTCCCAATATTTTAGCTGCCAGACAGATATTGCCTGCCAATCTTGGCCGCCACGGTACCCGATCCATAATAGCCAATCGAAATCTGGCCAACATGGGTTAAAATATCGTAAGCTCGCCATCTGCTCCAACCGTAATCAGACTCCATCCAGAGTGCCAGCAAGGCATAAGCCTGAGCGATGGAACGCTCCATCGGATTGCCGCTGACGATTGTCATAATCTCATCGGGCGTTTCCACTCTCGGCCAACTCAGCTTCAAGCCTTTGACCAAGCTCACGGTGATGGTGGTTTCACCAGCCATTTCCAAGCCTGTGGCCGATAATTCACCGTGCCCCATGGCGGCGTGCAGGTCGCCCAGATACAGCAACCCGCCTGGTACAAAAACAGGCAGATAGAGCGTATTTCCAGGGCAGACCTCCAAAATATCGAGATTTCCCCCATGAGGGCCAGCAGGTCCTGTGGTCGGGCAGCCCCAGTCGGGTGCAGTCCCGATACATCCAATCATCGGCTTAAATGGAATCGTGATGGATTCACTCCAATAAATCAGGCCGTCCTTAATCTCGCTCACATGCGTTCCATGAGGGCAGTCGGTTCCGAGCCATTCGCAAAGCTGTTTGGGGTCAGCCGTTCGGGTTGCACACTGGCCATCGGTCGATCGAATTTCGTGAATCTGAACTGCCAGAGAGTCGCCAGGTTCAGCTCCTTCAACAAAAATCGGTCCGGTCATCGGATTGCTGTAAGGCATTTTCACCTTATCCCGACGATCGTCGTTGGTACGGATCTGGCCTGTCAAAGCATCTTCCGAAGCGACAACCAGAGTCTCTCCCGACTGGATTCGCAAGCGAGGCTCATGAAACCGGCTAAACTCGTACTGAAGTGGACCAATTCCAAGCTTTTTCATCTGGTGGAACCCTGTTTCGGTACGAATATGAGTCGATGTCTCACTCTGATCTGTCGTTTACAGAATCATAACCTCTAACCGAACAAAATTCGACACGGAATTTATTTTTTAACCAGTCCCTTTTATTCTGGCATCACGCTCTCGTTTAAGGCATCATAATTGCTAGATGCTGATAGAGAATCAGAACAAGCGTACTGCATAAACTGGAGCCGACCGATGAGCCACCCCACCCGACGCGATCTACTCAAGATCGGAGCAGCCTCAGTATTTAGCTTGGGGGCAGGGCTTGAATCTCATCCAGATCTCCATGAACAAATTCTCCAATTGGCATCAGAGTTTGAAGCCAAGCGTCGAGACCGATTTTCCAAAGTACAAAATCCAACAGACTTATCCGTTCTTCAGTCTGAACTTCGCCAATCATTTCTGAAACTTCTTAAAGGCTTACCTTCTCGGTCTGGTTCAGTCCCTGTAAAACAGACCGGCGAAATTCCTGGCGATGACTATTCCATTAAGAAAGTCGTCTACGAGAGTTTTCCAGGATATCACGTCACCGCTTTGTTATACGTGCCCAATCGACTCAAAGGGCCCGCTCCGGCTATGATCAGCCCGAGCGGACACACCCATATTGGCAAGGCTTATCAGGAACATCAAATCCTGCATGGAAATCTGGCGAAACGCGGTTTTATTGTATTAGCGTATGATCCAGTCGGTCAGGCTGAAAGAAGCCAGTTCTGGAACGCTGACCAGCGTAAGACAAAATACAATCTGGGATGCGGCGAACACGCAGTTCTGGGCAATGCGCTGGAGTTGCTGGGCACGAATCTGGCCAGATATCGAATTTGGGATGGAATTCGTGGCCTTGATTATCTGGCAAGTCTACCTGAGGTGGATCAAAAGCGCATGGGTTGTGCAGGCCATTCCGGTGGAGGCACCCTCACAGCTTATCTTACGGCTTTGGATTCGCGAATTTCAGCCTCTGCCATTTGCGGATATATCACCACTTTACCGAAACGTATGGGGAACAGAATTCAGGAAGATCCATCGTCTGACCCGGAACAGGATATTTTCGGAATGGTCAGCCATGGGATCGATCACTCGGGATTGCTGGCTATGTGTGCCCCAAGGCCGACTTTGATTGGTGCTTCTGTCAAAGATTTCTTCCCGATCGAGGGGACTCGGAATTCCTATGCAGAAGCGAAACATCTCTATGAAGCGGCCGGTCACGGGGACCGCATTTCCATGGTGGAAGCACCGTTTCGACACAGCCTTTCCCAGCCATTGCGTGAGGCGATTTATGGCTGGTTCAGCCGTTGGCTGGCTAACGAGACGAACCCTGATATTTCAGAAAAACCGATCAAAGAAATTCCTTTGAAGGATCTACAGGTCTGTAAAGACGGTCAAGTTCAGGTCACATTTCAATCGAGACACCTCTTCGATGTCGCACTTGATGAATTCCGAAAAACTCCGGAATCTGCCAAAAAAACCTTGAGTCAGGCGATACATTTGAACATCGGTTCGGCTGATCCATATATTCCAGACGTTACTGATAAAAATCCAAAGCCCAAATCCTGGGTGATTTGCATCAATGGCAACGAAACCCCTGACTGGCGTGAATCCAAAGAGTTTATCGAAACTTTGAATCGGGCAGGGCATGGACTGATTTTCCTCGACCCTCGTGGTGTCGGGAACCGACGTGTGAAGCTCGCAGTCAAAGGCCGTGATTATAGCGATCCGATATCGTCTGTAGAAGCAAATCTAGCGTATAATGCATTCCTTGTGGGCGAAACATTGGTCGGCATGCGAACGGCAGATGTAATCGCGGCAGTACGTCAAATCATGAAACGCAATCAGCCAGAAAAAGTCATTCTCTGTGGTCGAAAAGATTCCGGTCTGATCGCTCTCATGGCGGCTTCGATTGAGCCTATGATTTCCGGCGTGGCTGTTGAAGAAATCCCTCAAAGTTTCATGAGCCTGCTTTCCGAATCTGCCCAACCACTCAATGCAGCCAGTATTGTACCTGGACTGCTTGCTGATTTCGGTGATATCCCTGAGATCCTGGATACGGTTTCGCCCAGAAAAACACTGATCTCGAAGACTTCTGTGAAGTTGAATCCGAAATCCGCTGGATCAGTCAGAATCGAAAACCACAAATTCTCGACAAATCCAAATCTCATCATGGACTGGCTAAAGTCATGAAACTATCGCTGAAATTGCTTACAGGATCTAATCTTAAATCTACTGGACAACGACTCAATGGTAACCTATAATCAAATTTAAGTGCCAGTCAGCGAGCTTGCCGTTCAGAATTCTGGGAGTGAGAGGGCTTTTCGGATGTCAGAAATCAATCTTGCACCACTCGAAAAGAACGGCCCAGAATTTATGGATATCTTTCAATCCGCCAAACGCTGCATCCTTAAGTTTTGCCTTTCTCTATCAATCATTCTGATATCTCCATACGCCAATTCGGCTGAGAAAGTCGATTACGAGCGTCAGATCAAGCCAATTTTCAGGAATCGCTGCACCGCATGCCACGGTGCACTGAAGCAAAAGGCCAAGCTCAGGCTTGATACCGCAAATTTCATGCTTCAGGGAGGATACGGAGGACCGGCCATTGAACCTGGCCATGCAGAGGAAAGTCTCCTGCTGGAACGTCTGGTGGAATCTGATCAGGACTTGAGAATGCCTCCTGAAGGTGCGCCGCTCACTCCTGAACAAATTGAGCTTGTAAAGACCTGGATTACACAGGGCGCCCAACATCCAAGTAACGAAGCCCCTGAATCAGATCCCTTCAAACACTGGTCATTTGTCCCACCCGTTCGACCGGAAATACAATCCGCTCCGGCAGGTTCAAAAGCTGTCAATCCGATCGATAAACTCTTGGGCGATCGGCTGGCCAAATCCGGTTTAAGCCGCCAGCCAAGGGCTGAAAATCCTGTTTTAATCCGTCGATTATATCTCGACTTAACAGGCCTGCCGCCCACCCGTGCAGAGTTGCAGGAGTTCCTGAAAGACCCTTCCGATGCGGCATATTCACGCACTGTCGATCGCCTGCTCGCCAGCCCAAGGCACGGCGAACGCTGGGCCAGGCACTGGATGGACGTCTGGCGATATAGCGACTGGTATGGCCGAAGATCTGTTCCGGATGTTCTCAACAGCTATGGTCAGATATGGCGATGGAGGGACTGGATTGTCCAGTCCCTGAATCAGGATCGAGGCTACGACTCGATGGTCAAGGCCATGCTGGCTGCTGACGAGATCAGTCCTGACAAACCTTCCGATCAAGCGGCCACCGGTTTTTTGGTCCGCAATTTCTACCGATGGAATTACAGTCTCTGGCTCAAAGATAACGTCGAGCACACAGGCAAGGCGTTTTTGGGCCTGACATTCAACTGCGCCCACTGTCACGACCATAAATACGACCCGATTAAAAACGACGATTATTTTGCACTCAGAGCCGTTTTTGAACCGATTGAAATCCGCCACGACCGAGTCCCCGGCGAGCCTGATCCAGGCCCCTATCCAGAATACAGTTACGGGGCATCATACAAACCCATCACGTCTGGACTTGTACGCGTTTTTGACAAAAAACTGGATGCCAAAACCTTTGTTTACCTCAAGGGCGAATCACGCAACATCGTTCCGGGCCGACCACCAATTCAGCCTGGTTTTCCTGAATTTCTTGGCGGCAAAGTGGCTCCGGTTCTCCCCATCAAACTCCCTCC
>CAMBZY010000144.1 GCA_945872325.1 Candidatus Kuenenia stuttgartensis
TGTCGAGGTCTCAAACGAAGCCCTCTCCACAGATGGCGGCCTGATCCCCATCCGCCAGTTCGACGAACAGATCGGATTCACCCGCCTAATCGCTGATGCGCTCGACGATCGTCGTGACTCGAACCTCACCGCTCACAGCCTCGTTTCCATGATCCGCCAGCGGATTTTCGGCATCCTTGCCGATTACGAAGATCAGAACGACCACGAATCCCTGCGTCACGATCCCGTCTTCAAAATGATCGCCGGCCGCTCCCCCGACGATCCCAAACACCTCGCCGGGCAATCGACCCTGTCTCGCTTTGAAAACAGCATCAGGGTCAAAGACTTGCTACGGCTTCGCGACGTGCTCTTCGACCGGTTCATCGCCTCGTTTCAGACGCGGCCCGCCCAGATCACCATCGACCTCGACGCCTTCGACGACCCGACCCACGGCCAGCAGCAACTGACCTTTTTTCATGGCTATTACGGGCAATTTCAATACCTGCCGATCATCGCGACCTGCGAAGAGAATGACTATGTCATGCTGGTGGGCCTGCGACACGGCACCTGCGTCGCATCTCTCGGAGCCGATGATGACTTGAAATATATGGTCGGACGGTTGCGGGAGGTCTGGCCGGATGTTCAAATCCATGTGCGGGGCGACTGCGGTTTCGGCCTGCCGCTGATGTATGAAACCTGCGAAAAACTGGGCATTTTGTACACATTCGGCTTGGCGATGAACGATCGCCTGAAGGCGGCATCCGACGATTTGCTGGCCCAGGCCGAATTGCAATTCAAAGAGACCGGCGAGAAGGCCCGGCTGTTCATGTCGATGGATTACAAGGCGGAAAAATGGGCATACCCGCGAACGGTGTCGCTCAAGGCCGAAGCCCATGCCGGAGGCACGAACCGGCGTGCGGTGGTGAGTAACCGGCCAGGTACAAGGCATTTTCCGGAAGCAACTTACGATGATTACACGCGTCGTGGCGAGAGCGAGAACCGGAATAAGGAATTGAAATGCGGCCTGCGTGCAGACCGGCTGAGCGACCACCGGTTCCTTGCGAATTTCTTTCGGTTGTATTTGCACGCGTTCGCGTTGAATCTGCTGGTTCTTTTACGAAGCGAAGTGTCGCTGGATCCGGCCCCGGAGGCATTGGGGCTGGAGAACGAGCCGCCGGTTGAGGCGATGAACGCGAAAGCCCGGCGGAAGTATTTCAATCGTCGCCGACGTGCAGATGTTATGGGCCAGGGCCAGCCGGCAACGTGGCGGACACGGTTGATCAAAGTGGCGGTGTTGGTAAGTGTGAGTTGCCGCCGGATCGTGGTAAAGATTTCAGGTTCGTGGCCTTATCTGAATCATTTCCGCATGGTCAGTGGCCAGATCCTGAGTATGCCTCCGCCAAATTGAAATCGCGGAGCGGTTGAATCAACAGTACAAGTCAAAACGACACTGAAAAAGTAACCTTGGGGTAGGGGAAACTCTACGCCGAATTTTCGTTGGAGAGAAATTGGCTGAATGAACTGAGCTCAGAACAGCCAATGCTGATCAATTCAGAGGGGTATGCATAATCCGGGTTAAATAAGAGATCGTTGATGTGTTTGCGAATCAAGTACTCATGAAATATGCGGGCTAAAGGCCGTTCTCGTCTGTTTCAAGGAGAGTCGGCGCTACGTTTGGTCAGAACTTGCTCGGTTTGGATCAGATCGGCCTTGATCGAGACAATCGATTCGCAAACTTGCAGATAAGCCTTAATCAATAGACTATTTGTCGGATCCATCGAGGCTTCCTGCTTTAGTCTTTCAGCGCTTTCTTCCAAGGCCCGAAGCGTCAATCGCTTTCGTTCGATGTCGGGTTGGGTAACCTGCCTAGGGGGTGGAATTACAACCGAGTTGGAATTTAATTTCGAGTCGGAGAATTTACTTGTTTCGGGGCTCAGTGCGGCTCTGGAATCGGCGAGTTCCGGCAAAGGAATTTCGATAGTGCCGATTGCAAATGTGTTTGAGGAATTGACAGGAATTTGCAAATTATCGAGTGTGTTCTTACCTGACTTGAGAAGATAGACCTTTCCAGATCAATCTCCAATAATGATATGAGAAGGACTTGTCGCAAGTTTGGTCGGAATATCGTTGATTGGTCCGAATTCCGCAATCTTTTCTGCAGAAGCGTTCCAGATTCTGATCATGCGATCCCGGCCAGTGCTGACAAAATCACCGGTTGATGTGACGCCGAGGCCCGTTACACCTTGCTGATGTGCAAGCCATTTATGACTCTCCTTCCCGGAATGGAGATCCCAGACCCGGATGGTTCCGTCCTCACTGGCTGAAGCCAGGCGATCACCTGATGCATCCCACGCAAGCGAAGTAATTCCCTTGGTGTGCCCGCGGAGGGTCAGAAATTCTTTGCCGGATCTGGATTCCCAGACAAACAGGCCGCCAAAACGATCGCCAGCCGCCAACAGAAGAGAGTCCGGACTGAAGGATGTCGAAAGAACCCAGTCGGTCGGTTTTCGAAGGGTGTGGATGAGTTTGGCATCCGGCAGAGTGTAAATCTTGACTGTTTTGAGCGGTCCACCGACAACCATGAGTTTCTCATCGGAGGAGATATCCGCAGTGATAATCGCTTCGGAATCGTCTCGCACCTCCGCCAGGCGTTTCCAGTCCTTCGTATCGAAAAGCACAGCCGCACCGGAGTCGGCCCCTACACCGCCGGATGCGATCAACCGTTGACCGTTTGCATGAAATGCCAACGAATGAACCTCGCCCTCGGGAAACTCAATTTGCCCTTTTGGTTTTCCGTTGGCCAGGTCATATAAATGAATCGACTTGACAGCCGGCAGTGCGATGAGGCCGAGTTCGGTACTCACGGCGACCGCTGTCACTGCAGTAGCTGCCGTCATGGGCTGAAAAGGCTTAAGACCAGTCGGAGTTTGCCGTTCTCTGCCCGTATCAGCAGCGCCTTGTCGAGCCGTTGTCATATTCGACCCTGCTTTCTCAACGGCTCCACGGTCGATCCATGTACGGATCAATTCGATCTCGGAAGCCGGAATTTTGGGCGAATTCGGGGGCATCGAAGGCTCTTCAATTTGTGCTGTCAAGGTAAAAAGCAGGCTATCTGCGGAATTTCCTGGAACGATGGCAGGGCCTGAGATTCCACCATGCATGATGCCATCGAAAGTGCCGACTTCGAATTCGCCACGGGGTTGATCACCTCCATGACATTTGCCGCACCGCTTGATCAGAATCGACTTGATCGAGCCGTCGTAGGTCGGAACGTTCTCCTGAGACATGCTATTCACAGGAGCCAGCATCAGCAGAATTGTGGCGTAGCGAAGCGATGTAAACATGAGAACCTGATCATCTGTTAAAGAGAAATTCGTTGGTATTGAGCAAGGCCCAGAATAGGTCTTCCAAGCCGATTTGGGGATCACCCGATTGAGCCAAAGCCGCCTTGATCTTTTCGGATTCGGATCGTGACGGGCGACGCCCCAGACATCGAAGATACAAAGCGGTGGCCACTGCGTTCGGATCGCCCAACTGTTGCACCAGTTTCGGAACAACCGTGCCCGAGCTGACTTTTCCACCCGTGGTTTCGCCGTTGAGCAGGTGCAGAGCTTGTGATAAGGTAGGTGAATTCTTGACGTTGCAGGTGCAGGCGGTCTCGCGTTCGCTCCTGCCGAATGTCGATAAGAAGTAATTTTGGGCCGCTCCGTCCGGAATTCGAATCGCCCGACCCCCTTCTGGCAAACCACGATAACTATCGGTGGTTCCGGTGACTTGATTGATGCAGTCCAGGAGAATTTCGGCCCGCATTCGCCGCGCCGTCTGCCGGCTGAAATTCCGATTGTCCAGCAGATTGGTTTCGTTTCTGGACGTTTGTCGCTGATAAGTCTTTGAGAGACAAATCTCTCGAGCAAGCCTTTTCACGTCAAATCGGTATTCGACAGCTTTTCTTGCAAGCAGATCAAGCAATTGCGGATTACTCGGAGGATTGCTCACGCGTGAATCGTCCACTGGCTCGACAATGCCAATCCCGAAGAAATGAGCCCAGACAATATTACCGAAATTACGCGCGAATGCTGGGTTATCAGGGGTTGTCAGCCATGTCGAGAGTACATTTCGATAATCGGTTCCCGGGGGAATCTTTGCTTCATCGCCGCCGAGAAACTTTGGTTTGACCGATTTCGAGGTCACCGGATGGGAAATTCCCCCTTCGGACGTGTTGAAGATAGTCAACTCGCGCGGGTCCATGGCTCCCTTGTACCCGACCCGACTGAAGAAGGCGGCGAAACCGTAGTAGTCATCCATCGTCCAGCGGTCAAACGGGTGGTTGTGACACTGGGCACACTGGATTCGCGTTCCGAGAAAGACCTGGGCAACGTTCTCGGCCAGAATTTGAGGTGAAGTCTCGGTTTGAAAATAGTTCACCGGCGGATTATCGAACGACCCACCCACCGCAGGTATCAATTCACGAACTATAGAATCGATCGACTCGCCTTTGCTGATTCGTGAACGCAGCCATCCATCGTAGGATTTCAACGCTTTGTCGCTGATCCCGTTGGTAGTGCGGATCTGAAACAATTCTGCCCATTTCATGGCCCAGAGATCACCAAAATCCGGTCGGCTGATCAGTTTGTCCACCAACTTTTCCCGCTTATCATCCGATTGGTCTGCCATGAAAGAGTCATACTCGGTCTCGCTGGGAAGCAGTCCGATCAAATCGATATAGGCACGACGTAAAAATGTTTCATCGTCGCACAGGCCTGAGGGCCGGATATGAAGTTTGTCGAGCTTTGCCAGGACCAGATTGTCGATCTCGCCTGCTTTGGGATCGACTCTCTTTTCAAATGGTTTACCCGATCGAACGATAATGGCCGATCCTTCTGTGAATTTGTCGAATCTGGCCATGATAAACGCCTCACCCGGCCCTGTGGCCGTCAGTAAACCTGATTCGCCGACCTTGGCGGCGGACTCGTTGTTACCAACGAAAACCGAAAATCGTGTGACGTCCAAGTCGGTTCCATCCGAGTACCGAGCACGCACGACCAGACGATGTTTTAAGCCTGGTTTGGCAAAAACGGCTTCTTTCGGATAGACATCAATTCCAACAAGAACTCTGCTCTCGGCCGGATCTGTCGGCGCGGATTGGTCCAGCCACGTAGTTAAGATCTTATAACTTTCCGAGTCTGGTTCGACGCGTATCCCACCGGTATGCGGCACGCGACCGGTTGCCTTGTTCAACAGCAGACAATTTTCAGGCGAAGCAAGATTCAATCGGCGGCCGCCCATCTCGCGGGTAATTCGGAAATAATCACCCTCCGGGTCATATCCGAAAAGTGACAGACGGAATCCATCCTTGCCGGAAGCGGCACCATGGCATTTTCCGGTATTGCAACCCGCACGGGAAATCACAGCCATGACGTCGTTTCGAAAGGAAAGGGGCAGAACCTTCTGAGCATCGCTCACCTGAACTGGTATCTTTACTTCCCTTGAGCGATAAATAACGGTCAAATTGGCTTTACCATCGACAAGAGGGGCCAGAAAGCCATTTTTGATGCTGGCAATGGGGCGATCGAGATTGAAATTGCTGGCATCAGTCACATCCAGACCGCTTCCATCGGCGAAGATGGCCTGCACGACCAGCCCCTGCCTGTCTCGGGCATGAGTCAGGCTGACCTGGGTCGGGAAAACCTCGATTTTCACCGGTTCGGGCCCGCCAGGCGGCAACATCGTAAGTAGACCGCAGAGAAGCGTTTGGAATGCAAACATCGGGTTTATTTCCTTGGCGTAAGTGATTTGCCTGATTCAAGCCGTAAAGATTCCAGTGGGCTCAGCGTCTTGCCGTTGGCATCGAGGCGAAGCTCTCCTTGTCCAACAATCCGGATTACCGAACCCCGACCCACGCGGTAAACCCGCTCCAGCCCATCACCGGATTCCACCAATTCACAAGTCAGGGAAGCTGATTCTCCGGTCGGCGTCGTCTTGTCCGCCTCAATTTCAAATTCGACCTGAGCCGCGTCGATTACCACTTGGACCGGGCTGGATGCGACACGGGGGGGCAGGCCCGAGAGTCGTGCGGTAAATCGACTGCCAGGGCGATGATTTTGTTCGAATCGACAAATAACTCGTGCTTTCCTACCGACTTCGCAAATGACGGGATCTATCGAACCGGTCAACAATACGGGCACTGTTTCAAGGCTCATCAGCTTGGAGCAGACCGGTATAAACGAGGTGGATTCCGCCGATCGCTTTCGGGAGGCCATCGCCCCAGGTGTGCCAAGACCATTCATACCGACGGAGAGTGAATCGCGGTCAGCTCGACCACGACGGGGTGGCCCGGCTTCAGCAACGATCGGCCACGCTCCCGGTTGTGCTGAAAGACTAACAGAGAGCAAGAACTTGGCTTCGCTCTGGTCTGCTGGCACAAGGATGCTGGTGGGTGCCTCCACACCAGGGGGAAGACAGGGAAGAGATATCTCGACTGGGCCCTGAAAACCCGATTGTCGCCGGACTTGAACTCGCATCTCATGTTGACTGTCTGGAACCAAGGCAGTCTTCAAAGGGACGATCTCTACCTCGACCGGAGACGCATCGACAACGCATAACGGCAAACGAGCGCTTGTTGTTGTATGAATTTCGGTATCGCCAGGTCCTCCCACCAGCACGGTTCGCTGTTCAAAAGAACCCGAAATCGTTCGACCTTCGGAACGCGCCACTGGTTCTGGACTCACCAGTGTCGCTCCTGTCACGGCGTTCCCGGAAGCTTCCCAGACGACCGGTACTAAATACTCATTCCTGGGAATAGTCGCACCTTCCAGCGAAACCCCGGCAGGCAATCCAGAAACGGCAATACGAACCTCATCGTCAAATCCATCCCGACTCACACCCAGATACTTTAAGATCCGGCCACCACGAGGTATGGTCACAATTTCCTCTTCCACGCTTCGACGGTTCCGAGCTGCTTGAAACAACGTCATCCGCTTTGGAGGCGCGTCGACTTCGATCCGGTAATTGTGAAACGGACCACCGTTGCCACGTTTATCACGAACCTCAACCTTATAAATCCCAGATTCGAGCAGTTTTGCGACGATACGGCTGTCGTGGGATAAATCGTCATCGTTGGATGCGATCAGCTTGCCGGATGGGTCACGTAAAGAGAGCACCGTATCGGTCAGCGCTCCAAGGCGTGCCGCGAACGATTCAAGCCGAACGAGGTCGCCAGCAGCTGCTTTGAAAGAATAAACATCACGCTCCCCGGCCTGCTCAATGGTTCCATTGAAAGCCACCGGCCAAACGGAAGGTTCGCTGACAATCTTTCCAGAAGCTGCTTGTGCAGGCTCCATGACATCGGGGAACGGCGAAATTCGAAAAGGGATTGGGGAGGGTGCCGAGTTGCTAAGAAAAAATAACGATTCCCGAGTTTCAGCAGTCAGATTGATTGAGATCATTTCGGGTTTGCCAAGATGATCCAGCAATTTCAATTCTTTCCGACGACCGGCCTCTCCACCCAACGGGAAGACCCCGCTTGGTCTGGGAAAAGAGCCGACACACAAGAGATAACGATAATCATCGGCACCCTCGCGGGTCGCATGGACGACCTCGATACGGTACTCACCATCCTGTGAGGCCTCGAAATTCAGGAACGGATCCTGGCGAGTCAGGGGGGTGTCATCGATTTCCAAGATCAACTTGCCAAGCGGGTCGAACAGATTTAACTGCGTATCGGTCAAGCCGTAGCCCAGTCTGATGCCGACCACCTCAACGCTTACACGC